>QHVR01000476.1 GCA_003223595.1 Acidobacteriota bacterium | reverse complement strand
CGGAGGGCACCGTGAAATCAAGAATAAATAGAGGGCGCGCGGAACTTGCGAGGCTCCTCCAACGTACCTATAGGCAGGTGATGTGATGCCAGATCACACCAATCACGGAATGCAGTGCAACGAGTTCGACTCGCTGCTCTCGGACGCCCTGGATGGCGTTCTGAGGGGGGCTGCACTCGACCGGTTCCAGGCGCATGCCCGGAGCTGCCAGGGGTGCGGGCCGCTGTTCGCTGAAGTTGAGGCGGGCCACAACTGGCTCAAAGATCTCGAAGAGGCGGAGCCTCCGGCGAGCCTGGTCACGAACATCCTGGCATCCACGACGGGCGTTGATACTCAGCGTCTGCGAAGCGCCGCACCGGCTCGTCAGCCGCGCATTTCCTGGCTGGAGCATGTGCAGGCGGCATTGCTGGAGCCGATCTGGGCGATGGTCCGCCAGCCGCGGTTTGCCATGTCGTTCGGCATGGCGTTCTTTGCGCTGTCGGTGGGCCTGACGGTTGCCGGAGTGAAACCCGCCGACCTGCGGCAGGTTAGTTTGAGGCCAACGGCGATCCGGCACGCTTACTACAATACGCAGGCGCGCGTGGTTCGGTACGTCGACAATGTGCGCGCCGTCTACGAAGTGCAGGCTGCACTGGCCGGGATCAAGCGTAACGTCAGGCCCGCCGAGCCCGGTCCTGCAAAGCCAGCCAAGGAGCGTAAGAACGATACATCCCAACAACCTGAGCAGAAGCAAGAGCGCAACTACAGCCAAACGGGGGAGCAGTTGATTTTGGCTAGCGCTCACCGGGGCCCATGTATTGGAGATTGCGATCTGCCTGTAGGGTCAGTGACCACATACAGGAGGTTCGTATGAACTGCGCCAATCACAGCGATCAAGCTGCGGTGGCGTTCTGCCGCACTTGCGGCAAGCCACTTTGTCCCACATGCACCCGCGATGTACGCGGGGTAATCTATTGCGAGTCGTGTCTGGCCGCACGCATGGAGGGCACAGCCCCGGCTGCGGGCTTCATGCCACCAGCTCAGACTGTGTATCCACCGGTCGGAGGCGCCAGCGCTGCTCCGCCGCTGCTCAATACCGGGCCGAATCCGGCGGTGGCGGGAATCCTCGCGGGATTCTTCCCGTTCGGTGTGGGCGCGGTCTACTGCTCGCAGTACGCCAAAGGATTGGCCCATCTCATAGTGATGGTGCTGCTGATTATCGGCGTGAGTTCCGATGTGCCCTGGTACATGCACACGATCCTGGGGATCGGGATTGGCTTCTTCTACATCTACCAGATCATCGACGCGGTTCGCACCGCAAAAGCACTGCAACTGGGAGAGCCGGTGCCCGATCCATTCGGATTGGGGGCAACGTTCGGCGCGGGCGAGAAGTTTGAAGGCACCAAGGTTCCCGCAGGAGCGGCGATTCTGATCGGCCTGGGCATTCTGTTTCTTTTGCACACTGCAGGCTTGTTCGAAGTCGGCATGGGCGTCTTGATTTCGCTGGCTCTGATTCTGCTGGGGGTGTGGCTCTTCGCGAAACATTGGGGGCTGCTGGGCGGCGTTACTGGCCGCTGCAATTGCGAACAGTGCCGGACCCGGCGGCTCATGGGGCCAGCGATCATGATTACTTTGGGCGTGCTCTTCCTGCTGGACAGCGTCTCCAATATTGAATTTCACAAAACGTGGCCGGCCATCCTGCTGGTGATTGGCGTGGTCAAGCTGTTTCAGAGTAACGCCTCCTCGGCCGGACATATCGGGCCGCTGCCGCCGGACGTGTCGACTTATCCTCCCGTTCCGCCGCCTGCGACGAGCGGTGGCGTAGTGGAACCGCAACCACCTTCCTCTGGCGAGGTGAAAAATGTCTAGCCCAGTGATGAGTCCGCCCCCGATGGCTCCTCCGCCACGGCGCCCACGGTCGTTCGCAGGCCCGTTCGTTCTAATCATCATCGGCTTTGTGTTCCTGTTGAGCACTATGCATGTGCTGTCTGTGGGCCGGCTGGCACACCTATTCGCCAGCTACTGGCCGGTGCTGCTGATCCTGTGGGGCGTAATCAAAGTCGTCGAGCACATGCAGGCGCAGCGCCAGGGCGCACGAGCTTCCGGCATTGGCGCCGGCGGAGTTGTGCTCATCGTCATGATCGTGGTGTTCGGCCTGATTGCGACGCAGTTGGAGCGCGTCAATTGGTCGGGCATGCGAGACGACTTCAACTTTGACGATAACGACTTCAACCATCTATTCAACGGCAACACCTACAACTTCGACGATCATCTGGAGCAAGTTTTTCCTGCGGGAGCCAGCCTGAAGGTCATCGACACACGCGGTGCAGTCAGTGTGCATGCCTCGGACGACAACAAGATCACGGTGGTAGTCCGTAAGCGAATTGGCGCGGAGAACCAGACGGATGCCGACAAGTACAACGGCGAGACCAAGCCGGTAATCACGGGCATCGGCGGCCTGGTCACGGTGGACGCGAAAGCGGATGGTGCGGGAGATCACGCGGTGGAAACTGATCTCGACATTTCTGTACCCCGCAAAGCTTCTGTGACCGTCACTTCGCATCGCGGGGACGTGAGTATTGCCGGGCGCGACGGCAATGTTGACATCTCGGCGCAGCGATCCGACACGTCGGTGGAAGAAGTCACCGGTTCGGTGAAAATCAGTCAGGATAGGGGCACGGTTCGCGTTCAGCAGATCACCGGCGATGTGCACGTTGGAAACCGGCTCAATGAAGTCTCGGTATCGGACGTGAAGGGAAGCCTGCAGCTCGAAGGCGAATTCCAGGAGAGTGTGAAGCTGGAGCGTATCGCGAAGACGGTCACGTTCAAATCGTCGCGCACCGACATGGAATTCTCGCGGCTGGACGGTTCGCTCGAGTTGGATTCGGACGAGCTGCGAGCTGACCAGGTCACCGGGCCGCTCCACCTCACCACGCGGTCGAAAAATATCCGTCTTGATAGCGTAGCGGGCGATGTGCGTTTGCAGGATGATAACGGGTCGGTGGAAGTGGCGATGCGCACCGTGGGCAATGTTCAGATCGACAATCGCAACGGCACGGTGCAACTGAGCCTTCCCGATAAAGCGGGTTTCCGCCTGGATGCGCGGGTGCGCGACGGCGAAATTCAGTCAGATTTCCCGGAACTGAAGGTCAGCAACGAAGATCGCGAATCGCGAGCCAGCGGCAGCGTGGGAAATGGGCTGTCGCATATCGTGATCAATAACCAGCACGAGGGAGTCGAGATTCGCAAAGGGTCGGCCGTGGCGACGCCAGCGGCGGCACCGGTTCCACCTGTTCCTCCGAAGCCCGGAAAAGCATTGGCGGCGCCAAAGGGGACTCCACAGCCTACGGACAACTAGAGCTCGTTGCAAGCGGCAGCCTGAGAGGCTGTCTCTATGTGGATCTTTGCTGGCGCTTCAGTTCCACTAATTTTTCGATTCTTGCCAGGACGTCGTCTTCACTCATAGAACTTGAATCGATCACTTCGGCATCGGTGGCCGCAACCAGCGGGGATGCCGCTCTCGTGCGGTCGCGATGATCGCGCTCGCGCAGTTCCGCGGCAACATTCGCGGCAACCTCTCCTTTGATCTTCTGCTGCGCCCTGCGCCGCTCTTCGCGAACTACGGGATCGGCATCCAGGAAAATTTTCAAATCGGCGTCGGGAAAAACTTTTGTTCCAATGTCGCGGCCTTCCATGACGATGCCGGCATTCGCGCCCAGTGCTCGCTGATGTTCGACCATCCATTGCCGGACCTTGGGATGCACGGAGACGCGGGAGGCGGCCTCGGTTACATCGCGCTCGCGGATTCTCGCCGAAACGTCTTTGCCATCCAGCAGCGTCCGATTTCCGCCGAGGGTCGGCTCCAATTGGATACGCGAGGCCTCGGCGAGCTTAAGCAGAGCTGGTTCATCATCAAAGGAAGTGTCGTTCTCGATGGCTTGCAAGGCGAGGGCCCGGTACATTGCCCCGCTCTCCAGGTTGACGTAATCGAGCTTGCGCGCGAGCCTCGAGGCAATCGTGCTCTTGCCCGCGCCCGCCGGGCCATCTATGGCGATGATCAGTTTTCGGGAAGGATGGTTGTGCGTGGAGTCGGGGCTCATCGTGAAAGAAAGATTGTACACGCGCGTAAGAATTCAGCCGCGCACCTGCTCCGGCGTCCAACCCAGGCTGCGCAGCTTGCGGATGCTGAGCGAATCGTGCCGCTTGGCCAGGCGCAGGCCCGCTTCATCGCGAACCAGGTCACAGTGATAGTACTTGGGAATGGAAAGCGCCAAAGCTTGAAATAAAAGAATCTGCCTTGCGGTGGACTTCAGCAGATCGGCGCCACGGACGACTTCGGTGATTCGCATGGCGGCATCGTCAATTACTACCGCCAGCTGATATGCGGGGACGTGATCCTTTCTCCAGACGATGAAGTCTCCGAAATCCTTGCCGGCAACGATTCGCTGGTGCCCTAGATGCAAATCTTCAAAGCAGATTTCTTCGCCGTCTGGAACACGGAAACGCCAATTCATTCCTGCAAGGGCGCCTCGCTTCGCTTCGGCTCGACAGCCTGAGAGGCTGTCGCTACGTGAGTCGCGACTGGGGCGGCACTTTCCTGGGTATCGGGGCTCGTCGTCTGCGTCGTTCGGGGCGGTTGCTGATTGGGCGACGTCTTTTCTTGAGCACGTGCAGGGATAGATCACGCCGCGATCCCTGAGTTGCTGCCAGGCCTGCAAATAATGGATTCGACGTTCGCTTTGCGTGTACGGACCAAAGGGACCACCGCAGTCTGGACCTTCCGTCCAGGAGATTCCCAGCCAGTGCAAGTCTTCAATCAGGGCCTGCACAAACTCGGGCCGGCAGCGCTGCGGGTCCAGGTCTTCATTGCGGAAAACCAGCGTTCCGCCGCGCTCACAGCATCGCTGCGATGCAATCCAGAACGTGCGCGCGTGTCCGAGGTGGAGAAGACCAGTGGGCGATGGGGCGAGGCGTCCGCGATAGGAGATTGAAGTGGACTCAGGCACGGGCAGTCACAAAAATCTGACAGGGTCAGCGCGCCGCAGGGCGCGGTGATGGTACGGGCACAACCTTTTCCGGCGTGATCTGCAGCATGGATTTGCCGCTCACATGCACGAAGCTCAACTCGCGGGCGGCGAGCAGCGCGTTTATCGCTTCTTTAATTTTGGAGCGCGCGATGAAGTTTCCGAAAAATGTCTCCAACTCACTCGGCTCGGCAGCAATTACGCAATCCA
>QHVR01000810.1 GCA_003223595.1 Acidobacteriota bacterium | reverse complement strand
GTGCTATCGCAAGTTCACTTGGTATGGAACGCACGAAGCGTTCGCCGGCGTCCCTGATCCCACCCAACCGAACGCCGTTGCTCCCAATTACGACGATCGTCCGACGCTCTTCACCGCTTCCCTGAGCGGAGTCTCGGCTAAAGAGGAGAAGATTCCCGAGTTGCCCATTGTTGCCCTCGCCGAAGACGAAGTTACGCTCGCCGTCGTGGCTCATGCTGCGTCCGCAGCCCAACCTAAGACGATCGTGAAGAAAGAAGAGTGGCAGCGCTGGAACGACTATGGCATTGGCCTATTCCTGCAGGGAGACTTGAAGGGTGCGGCTGCCGCCTTTCAGAAAATAACCGAGGCGGACCCGACCAATCCTGATGGGTGGGTGAATATTGGCCGCTGCGCGGTGCAGGAAGGAGACATGGGGCGGGCGCGCACGGTTTTGGAGAAGGCCGTGCAACTATCCCCAAATCTTGCTCGAGCGAATTTCTTTTATGCCAAGGTGCTCCGCTCTGACGGCAACTACGAAGGCGCAGCCGCTCGATTGCGCGCGGTGCTGGATCAATATCCGCGCGATCGCGTAGCGCTGAATGATCTGGGGCGCATTCTGTTCCTGCAGCGGAAATATGATGCGGCGGTGAAAGTTCTGCAAGGAGTGCTGGCGATCGATCCTGAAGACTTGCAAGCGCACTACAACCTGATGCTCTGCTACAACGGTCTGGGCCAGGAGAAGTTGGCCAAAGAGCACGAGGCGCGATACTTGCGATTTAAAGCCGATGAGGCATCGCAGGCTATAACCGGCCCCTACCGTCAACTTCATCCAGAAGACAACAATGAGAGACAGCAGGTGCATGAGCACGTATCAGTGCCTCTAGGGAACCATGTAGCGACAGCCGCCTCGGCTGTCCGGCTGGGCGAAGCCCGGCTAGCTTCAGCGGGAGCATCGAAATAGATGCGACAGTCGTTCACTACGAGGACCCGGAGTTACAAAGAATTCGTGTTCACTAGATTCCTTCATTTCTCTG
>QHVR01000475.1 GCA_003223595.1 Acidobacteriota bacterium | reverse complement strand
AAGTTCGACAAGCTGCGCGAGGCCTTTGACCAGATCGCCGCCGAACTTCGCAGCCAGTACAACATCGGCTACACGCCCAACAACGAAAAGAAAGATGGAACCTACCGCAAAGTCGAGATCAAGAGCAAGCAGGGCTACAAAGTGCAAGCCCGCGCCGGATACTACGCTGGCAAGGAACACGACTGAGGGCTGCGTCCTGGCAGCTGTAAACACCGAAACGCTTATCAGCTTCTGCTAACATACGTGGCAAATGTCAGCCGGGACGCCACTTGGTCAGACCGTTTCGCACTACCGCATCGTCCAGAAGCTTGGAGGCGGCGGCATGGGCGTGGTCTACAAAGCAGAAGACACCCGGCTGGGGCGATTCGTAGCGCTCAAATTTCTGCCCGACGATGTCGCGGCGAATGAGTTAGCCTTTGAGCGCTTCCGGCGGGAAGCTCGCGCCGCCTCGGCACTGAATCATCCCAACATCTGCACCATTCACGAAATCGGAGAAGGCCAGGGACGTCCGTTCATCGTGATGGAGTACCTGGAAGGCAAGACGCTCCGCGAACTCGCCTTCGGCCGCCCTTTGGAATTGGAGCGGCTTCTCGACCTCGGCATCGAAATCGCCGATGCGCTCGATGCCGCCCATGCCAGGGGAATTGTGCATCGCGACATCAAGCCCGCGAACATTTTCGTGACCGATCGCGGGCACGCCAAGATTCTGGATTTTGGTCTCGCGAAGATGACTGCAGCAGCGCCCGATCGGCTGAGTTCCGCACCTACGGTAACCGAAGAGCACTTGACCACCGCGGGCAGCACGCTGGGCACCGTTGCCTATATGTCGCCGGAGCAGGCGCTGGGCAAGGAACTCGATCCCCGGACCGACCTGTTTTCGTTTGGCACGGTTCTATACGAGACCGCCACTGGCGTTCTTCCCTTTCGCGGCGAGACGACGGCCGCAATTTTCGATGCCATTTTGAACAAGCCGCCCGCGCCCCTCACACGTATGCAGCCCGAGCTTCCCCTGGACCTGGAGAGGATTATCAATAAGGCACTGGAGAAGGATCGCGATGTTCGCTGCCAAAGCGCGGCGGAGATTCGCGCCGATCTGAAGCGTCTGAAGCGCGATATCACTTCGGGAAAGACGAGCACCGCAATACCCGCACCGGTGGACTCATCCAAACCCGCACGTTCTGCCACGGCGCTCTGGGCGATCGGCGCCGCACTGGTCATCGTTGCGGCTGTGGTCGCATGGTGGTTCAGACCGATTTCACAGCCCCACATTGTCGCCTCGACACAGGTGACTCGCGACGTCTCTCAGATGTGCTGCGTCGTCTCCGACGGCTCCCGCGTCTACTTCAGTCGATTCGACTCCAGCAGCGGAGACGGGATCCCTGCACAGGTCTCCATTAAGGGCGGTGAGAGTTCCGAGATTCCGACCCCCCTGAAGAAGGTGTTCGTCGTGGATCTCACTCCTGATCGCTCTGAACTCCTGGTGGGGGCAGGCGGAGATGCCGGCCTCGGGAATGCCCTCTGGGCTGTGCCCTTGCCTTCCGGCTCTCCGCGGCGCGTGGGAGATATTGTCGTGGATGAGAACAGCGCAAAATTATCTGCCGATGGTAAGCGGCTGGTCTACGCAAGAGGTTCCGATCTTTGGATTGCGAATGCTGATGGCAGCAACTCCAGTCGTCTATTTTCCGCACCGGCTGCTCGCGTGGTTAGTCCTGCCTTTTCTCCCGATGGCAAGCGCGTTCGATTCACGCTTCTCAGTCTGCAGGACAATACCGCCGCTCTTTGGGAGATTGGCGTCGACAAATCTAATCCGCATGCTCTGCTGCCGGGATGGCACAATCCGCCGCGCGAGTGTTGCGGTGCTTGGACCCCGGACGGGGCTTATTACGTATTTCAGAGCTCTGCGGAGACGACGACCTCAGGGGACATCTTTGCCATACCTGATACCCGCCATTTCGTTCGCAGATCAGCCTCTACCCCGACGCAGCTGACCTTCGGTCCTCTGTCGTTTGCCATGGGAGCCATAACCCCCGATGGCAAACATCTGCTGGTCGGAGGCTATAACCAGAAAGGCGAAATCGTCCGCTACGACCCGGCCAGCAAACAGATGGTGCCCTACTTGGGAGGGATCTCAGCTACCCAGGTTGCCTTCTCCAAAGATGGCAAGTCGATCGCCTACATCAACGTTGCGGATGACACGCTCTGGACGGCCAAAGCAGACGGGACTTCAAAAGTTCAACTGACCTACCCTCCCAAGCGCAGCGCTCTGCCGCGCTGGTCCCCGGATGGGAGCAAAATCGCTTTTATCTCTGCTGAGCTGGGCAAGCCATGGAAAGCCTTTATCATCTCGGCCCAGGGCGGTACGTCTCAAGAATTGCTGCCTGCCGACACTGCCGAGAGCGATCCCGCATGGTCGCCGGATGGTAAACGCCTGGTGTTCTCTCGTCTACCCGATACCGCGAACAACTCCGATATTAGGATCTTGGATTTGAGCACACATCAGGTGTCTACCTTTCCGGACTCCACCGGCATGTTCAGTCCCCGCTGGTCGCCGGATGGCCGCCACCTCGCCGCATTGGACTTCATGAGAAATTCGAAGGTGCTTCATCTGTTCGACTTTCAAAGCGGAAAATGGTCGGAGTGGGCGAAAGACCCGGATGGAATCGGCTATCCGGCGTGGACTACCGATGGGCAGTCCATCGTGTACGTGAACCGATCCGGGTTGAAGCGCGTGAAGCTGGGGAGCAATTCCGTTGAGCATTTATTCACAATTCAGAATGCCACTCCCTACAGTACAAACCTGGGTGTCTGGGCAGGGCTCACCCCGGACAATTCCGTCATGTTCACCCGCGATGTGAGCACGCAAGACATTTACAAGCTGGACGTCGACTTCCCCTGAAACCCATAGCGGAGCTAGAGCGGATAAACTGCCGTCGCCCCTTTGACTTTCCTCCGCTAGTGCTTCAAACTCCCCAGACGGAGGATACGCATGCCACGCTTCTCCCGCCGTTCCTTCCTTCACCTGTCCGCGGCTGCCTCGGCGGCCGTCACCTTCCGTATCTGGACCGAGCCCGCGCTGGCCGCCGCCGCCAGACGCCGCCATGGCCCGCACCCGCCAGGCGCGGTGATGATCGATTCAAACGAAAATCCACTGGGCCCCTCGCAATCGGCGCGCGATGCTATGGCCCAAATCCTTCCGCAGGGCGGACGTTACTCCGACGAACTCACCGACGAACTGGTCAACACCTTTGCGCAGATTGAAGGCCTCAATCCCGAATTCGTAACCGCTACCGTCGGCTCCACGCCTCCCTTGGCGCTCAGTGTGATGGCTTTCTGCAATCCGCAAAAAAGCTATGTGACTGGCGATCCCGGATTCGAACTCGGCATGATGACCGCCGAGAATAACGGCGCGCGCGTGGTCAAGGTCCCGCTTACAAAGACCCGTGCCCATGACGTCAAAGCGATGCTCGCCGCCGGCCCTGATGCCGGACTCTTTTACATCTGCAATCCCAATAACCCCACTGGTACCCTCACTCCAAGATCCGATATCGAGTACCTCATTGC
>QHVR01000474.1 GCA_003223595.1 Acidobacteriota bacterium | reverse complement strand
ATCATGCCGACCTGGGTCCGGGTTACGGTAGGAACCCAGGAGGAAATGGCCAAATTCCAATCCGCCTTTCAGAAAGTAATGAAACTGTAAGTATCCTAGCCCCTGATCCCCATTCCGTGCCCCTGAGTTGGACCTTTGTATTGATTTGCGGCAGTGACTGTCCAGAAAGACTCAGCCAACCCCGGCCCGCGAAATCGTTACCAACGTAAGCTGCGATCCCCGCCTCGCTTCGCTAGCCTGACCACAGGACGAAGTCTCTTCTGTGCTGGCCTCATTTGTTTACCGATCTTCCGACGCGAGCGGACTGCTCGTCTGGTCTCTAATCGGCTTTTGCGGTGGCATTACTCTCTTTGTGTATGGATTTCGTCCGCTTCAGCGCCGCCGCTTGATTCTCGACACCCCGTTTTCCAAGATCCGCAGTGCATCCCTGGGCATGGTAGAAATCACCGGACTCGCCACCGGGCCCTACACGATGCTGGCACCCATAACCGGGCGCCCCTGCTACTACTTCCGAACCGTGGTGTGGGAGTGGAAGCAGCATGGCAAGAACAAGGAGTGGGTCAAAATCGCCGGCGAATCCATGCACGTTCCCTTTTTCCTGGATGACAACACTGGACACATGCTCATCGATCCGCGTGGCGCCGATCTCGATCTGCACC
>QHVR01000473.1 GCA_003223595.1 Acidobacteriota bacterium | reverse complement strand
GACAGTTCGGCCGGCGGAATGAAAAAAGGGCAAGTCACTGACTACAAAGAAATCCGCGGCTACGTTCTAGCCAAGAAGCCCGATTCGCTGCACATGATCGGGCTGATGCCATTCGTGCGGACCACAGCTTTCGACATGGTCAGCGAGGGGCAGAACTTCAAATTGTGGATCCCTCCCAAGAACAAGTTCGTCATCGGCAAGAATGAGGTGACGACTCCCAATATCAGCCAGCCCATGGAGAACATCCGGCCGCAGAATATCTATGAGGCGCTGCTGATCCGGCGCATCGATCCCAAGGATGAGATCGCCGTCCTGGAGAACGGCTATGAGACGCTGCACGACGGCAAGGGCCATCGTGTGCTGCAGGAAGACTACGAACTGACGGTGATCAAGAAGGCAGACAGCGGCTGGGCCCTGGAGCGGAAGATCATCTTCAGCCGGACTGACTTGAAGCCTCACGAGCAGTTCATCTACAGCGAGGACGGCAAAGTCGCGACTGACGCCAAATACGCGGAATACAAAGATTTTTCGGGCACCATTTTTCCTTCCCGCATCCAGATTTACCGTCCGCAAGAGGAATACGACATCACCCTGAACATGCTGAAGGTGGAAATCAACACTCCCTTGAAGGACGAGCAGTTCGTGTTGACGCAACCCGCTGGAGCACAGGTGGTGCACCTGGATCGTCCGCAATCCAGCCTCGTGCTGGCGCCAGCGCCTGGACGCCAGGAATGAACCCAGTCAGCGTCCACGGGCGATAGTTTTCCGAGCTTTCCTATGATCAACAAAATGGTAGTCGCCAACGTCGCGCACCGGCCCGTTCGTTCCTTGATCAGCATCGTTGCGATCGCGTTGGAAGTTACCCTGATCCTGCTGATCGTGGGCCTGTGCTACGGAATCATGAATGATTCCAAGAACCGCACTGCCGGCATTGGTGCGGACGTCATTGTGCAGCCGCCGGGATCTTCGTTCTTATCGGGAATCAGCGGCGCTCCGGTTTCGGTGAAGGTGGCCGATGTAATCCGCAAGATGCCGCATGTCAAGGTAGTGAGTCCAGTGATCTGGCAGATTGCTACGGGCGGCGGGCTGGAGGTTATCGACGGCATCGATATCAATACCTTTCAGGCGCTGGGCGGACCATTTCATTATCTGGAGGGCGGACCTTTTCAGGGACCCAATGATGTGCTGATTGATGACTACGTCGCTCGCCAGAAACATGTGAAGGTGGGCGACCCCATGACCATTCTCAATCAGCAGTTTCGTGTGAGTGGGATCATCGAAAACGGGCGCGGGGCGCGGAAATTCGTTCCCATGAAAACTTTGCAGGACCTGGAAGGGGCGGAAAATAAAGCTTCGGTGTTTTACGTCAAGCTGGACGACCCGGCGAACGCCGACCAGGTGGTGAAAGCGGTAAAGGCCCAGGCCGGAATGGAGAATTACTCCGTTCTGTCGACCCAGGATTATCTCAGCATGATGACTCCCAGTAACTTGCCCGGCTTCCGGCCGTTTATCGGGGTGGTCATCGGAGTCAGCGTGATTATCGGTTTCCTGGTGATTTTTCAGGCGATCTACACGGCCGTAATGGAGCGCACGCGCGAGATCGGAATTCTGAAGTCGCTGGGCGCCTCCAAGTTCTACATCGTGAATGTGGTGCTGCGCGAGACCCTGGTGCTCGCGATTGCGGGCATCATCGTGGGCATCGTCGTGAGCTTGCTCGCGAGGATCGGTATTCAGCAACGTTGGCCGCTGGTCCACATCGATCAGAGCAGCGAGTGGATGCTGGCGTCGGCAGCCATTGCGATCGTGGGTGCGACTCTGGGCGCGATCTACCCGGCATACAAAGCCGCGCAGAAAGATCCCATTGATGCGCTTGCGTATGAATGATCGATGGGCTGCTCCATCGGCTTCGCCGACGGTGACCCGCTGGCGCCCGACAACCTAGCCGGGCTTTGCCCGACAGGGACAGCTGAGAGGCTGTCTCTACGTGTTTCATCCTCGTTACGCTTTCCGGAATTCCCTCAAAATCCGCGTCTCTTAAAGCCCCCGGCGTATGCTGGGGCACCTCGCGGAGACTCTATGGCACCGGAAACGATTCAGAATGATCCGCCGCGGCGACTGCTCGCGATCGACGGCGGTGGACTGCTGGGCTTGATCCCGGCCGAAGCCCTCATTCTGGTCGAAGAACAACTGAACCAGATTACCGGTACCAATAAGCCCCTGTGCGATCGTTTCGATTTGATTGGGGGCACGAGCACGGGAGCGATTCTTGCGGCCGGGCTGGCCCTGGGTTTGAGCGCCAAGCAATTGCGCGATTTCTACCTTCAGTTCGGCAAAGAGATATTCACGAAAGTATGGTTCGGAGAACGTTTCTGGCACAGCTATTCGGATGCTCCATTGGCCAAGCACCTGAAGGAAGTGTTCGAAGATGTAACCCTGGGAAGCGACCGGCTGCGCACCCAGATCCTCATTGTTACGAAGAATGCAACGTTAGGGAATGACTGGTTCTTCACCAATAATCCGCAGAATAAATTTTTCAAGAACAACGCCGGACTACCTTTGTGGCAGATCGTGCGGGCGAGCTCGGCGGCTCCCACGTATTTTCCGCCGCAGACGATTGCGGTGCCCGACGGAACGGGCAAGACTCAGAGCTACGAATTTGTAGATGGTGGCGTGAGCAGTTACAACAATCCGGCGCTGCAGGTTTTTCTGGAAGCCACCATCCCTGAGTACGGCCATGGCTGGCCCATGGGTGCGGATCGACTCCTGTTGCTTTCCTTGGGTACAGGTTTCAACTCGCTCACCATTCCAAGCGGCAAAGCCGCGCGATACAACCTGATTGACTGGGGCAAGTACGTGGTCAAGGAGATGATGAACGAGGCCAATCTCCAGCAGAATATTCTGCTGCATATCATCGGGCAGCGGCCTGCCTCCGCAGCGTCTGCGACCAGGGAGTTGACATCGTCGGGGGCTTCCAAAGGGGTGCCCGACGAAAATGCCCTGTCGCGAGTGAACATTGGGATGTCGGCCGCAAAGCTGGTCACGTATCAGCGAATCACAATCGGATTAACCCGCAAGCGTTTGGATGATTTGGGATTTCAGGATATCGATCCCTGTAAGGTCCGAGACATGGATGCTGCCGATCAGGTCCCCAACATGCAGCGCATCGGGGCGGCCGTCGCGCGCGAGCAGGTTCGAATGGAAGCCTTGAAGGCGTTCTTCTAAGCCTCTGCGTGTGGCGCAGTTTTGCCTCCCGGAGCTGAAGCGTTTCGCGCCTGGTTGTGATGCGAGATACAGTGCTAACATAGCGTTGACAAGAGTTTGCGCGGTAAGCTATCGTAAAGACTTTGGTAGTAGTGTGGTTGCCCGCCTGATGGTCCTGGCGTCCTCGTCAGGGGAATCAACGAGCGGTTTTCATTCGCAGCCTTTTTCAAATCTTGGGAGAGTTCCGATGTCAACGTATTTCCCCAAACAGGGGGAAATTGTGCGCAAGTGGTACGTCGTGGATGCGAGCGGGCAGACGCTCGGACGCCTGGCTTCGCAGGTGGCGCGCATCCTCATGGGAAAAGAAAATCCACGATACACCCCATTTCTTGATACTGGGGATCATGTCATCGTCATCAACGCGGAGAAAATCCGCACCACCGGAGTGAAGGCGGAGCAGAAGCAGTATCACCATTACACCGGATATCCGGGCGGATTGCGGACGGAAGATTACAACAAACGGCTGGTGCGCAAGCCGGAGGCGATCATCGAAGCCGCGGTAAAGCGCATGCTGCCCAAGAACAAGCTGGCCGCGCACATGTTATCGAAGTTGAATGTGTACAAGGGCGACAAGCACCCGCACGTGGCGCAGAAGCCGCAGGATTTCAAGTTGGAAGTGCGCGAGTATAAGCCGCGCAAAGTAGCAGTTTCGTAAGACAGCAATGAGCGATGAGCTCTGAGCTGTGAGCAAGATCTAAATAATCTTTGAAAGGTTAAGAGTGGAAGGCCAGAGATAGGAGCAGAGGTTTTGCTCACAGCTCACGGCTCATAGCTCATAGCTAAACATGGCAGAGTTGGTTCAATATTACGGAACGGGGCGCCGCAAGACGGCAATCGCCCGTGTGTACTTACGTCCGGGCACCGGGGATTTCAAGGTCAACGGGCGCGCCTTCGAAGAATATTTTGTCACTCCGGCGCAGAGGTCGGCGGCCAAGTCTCCGCTGGTGTCGTCGGATACCGCCGCTTCGTTCAACGTCATCGCCAGTGTTTTGGGCGGCGGCGTTCGCGGTCAGGCAGATGCGGTGAAACTGGGCATTGCCCGCGCTTTGATGCTGTTCAATGCTGAGCTGCGCAAGAAGCTGAAATCTGACGGCATGGTCAGCCGCGACTCGCGCGGCAAAGAGCGCAAGAAGTACGGACAGAAGGGCGCGAGAAAGCGCTTCCAGTTCAGCAAGCGCTAGTGCGCTTGCAGTCCCGAGTTGCGAGTCCCGAGTCCCGAGTCACAACCGGGCGCTCGCGCTGCTCGGAATACAAGGTTTGGCTAGTAGCTAAGAGCTAGAAGCTAATAGCTGATTTTAAGGTGTTCAATTCTTCTCGTGCCTCGCGGCGCGGGGACGGGAATGGCAATCCGGAACGAACGTTTCTAGTTTCGGGTTTCCAGTTTCGAGAGATCAAAGGGGCGAGAAGCTCCTAGAAACTCGGAACATGAAACTCGAAACTGACTTTCCCCGGATGCAGACTAAATAGGAGGTTAATTGGCTACCATTACCATGAAGGAGTTGCTCGAAGCTGGTGTTCACTTCGGGCATCAGACGAAGCGCTGGAATCCCAAGATGAAGGAGTTCATCTTCGGAGAGCGCAACGGGATCTACATTATTGACCTGCAGAAGACGCTGAAGATGTTCAAAGAAGCGTCGAAATTTGTGCAGGACCTGGCGACCGACGGGAGAATAGTTCTGTTCGTGGGAACCAAGCGCCAGGCGCAGGATGCGATCGCGGAAGAGGCGACGAAATGCGGCGCCTTCTACATCAACCAGCGTTGGCTGGGCGGATTGCTCACCAACTGGGTCACGGTGCAGAAATCGGTGAAGCGGCTGAAAGAGCTCGACGAGATGGCCACCGATGGCCGCTACGAGCTGCTGCCCAAGAAAGAAGTCATCA
>QHVR01000472.1 GCA_003223595.1 Acidobacteriota bacterium | reverse complement strand
AGTTTGACGCTGATCAATTTTGCACAGAGGGACACTCACAAGTTTCGGGACGAAGAAACGGCGAAACGTGGATCCCCACCAACTGTTGAGGTCAGGTGTGCAGTTTTGAACTGACAGCGGCAGAAGATGCAGCGAGAATCTCAGAAACTCTGGTGGGCCCAAGTGTTACTTCCCAAAACGCAGAGCGCTATGAGGTGACGGTGGATACTATGCGAAAGCCCGCAGAACCCAAGCCGGATTTTGTGGAATGCGCAATTGTTGAATTGTTGAGAATAGCTCAATGCCACGGCATTACTCCCGCTGATGTTATTCAATTACTGGACTCGGGAATGCATATATCAGATTTCTTGGCGGCGCTGACCCCGCTTGCAAACTCTAACGACAGCATCGACTGCGATTCTTAGCATTGACGACCGCGTGCGAGCGGGCCCCGGATAAGGTGGCCGCGAGTGCCCAAGCTTGGAGTTATGCTGCGGGCTGGCGTCCAGCGTGTTGCAGGTAGCTGCCGATCGACTCCCTCAATTGGGAATCTACTTCGTCTGCGATCGTCATGACATCGACCAGCAGAGTGCTGAGGTCGACGCAATGTAGATTATTATGCAGTCCGTGGAAGATGCTCACCTGCAGTAGCCGCGACTCGTCTACGATCATCTCGATTGAGTATCCTTGGCTAAAACGCAACATGCCATGCTCGGCGGCATAAGCCGAGATTCTGTGCTGTTTGTTTGTCAGCAAGTGCGAACCGTTTAAACGGCTCACCAGGTCTTGTAACAATCGGGGTAAATGACCCGTACGGTCGCCCTCACCAAGGAGAACACTGCTGAGTACCTCATCCTCTTTTAGCCGCTCCAGCCAGTCTGCGATGATAGCTGTCGCTTCGCGCTTTAATATCGCTGCAACACTCTCCCTTGCTGTCCGAGCGGAACCTTTGTGAGTCGCCATTCTCTTCCTGATCAGTTCCCCGAGGACTCTCACATCGTGCGGTTTCATGAGGATTTCATCTGCCTGCAGAACGATAGCAGCCATGGCTGCCTGGGTATCCGGGTTCCCGCTGGTGACGACCGTTAACACCTCCGGCTGGGCGCTTCGCATCGCACTGACTAATGTAAAGCCGTCGGCAGGGCCAGGCATCCGTTGGTCGGTGACGAGAACATCAAAGGTGTCGGTGTTGATGCGTGCCAATGCTTCCGCCACCCCCGTTACGGGAGTCACCTTGAACCGTTGGGATTCCAAGCCCCTCTGCATCATCTCTAGTACAGCTTGGTCATCATCAACCAGAAGTACACGGATCGGCTCCATATCGTCACCCACAACTTGCGCGCTAATCTGATTGTCAACAGAATGAGACTTTCAGGGACGACTTGTCTGAGCAGTTTTGCACACCGTATTTCCCGAGTCATCGGTCAACCGGAGCACTCCGGGCCGGGCGCCGTGATCTCCTGAGCTGGTCGCGTTTGATCCATTCTCGATGAGTAACTTGCGTCTAACGTTCCGATGCAGGCTTGTACGTTCTGCACACTGCTCTGCGTTCATTCTTCACGAATTTCTTTGTAGCCGCTCAATTTCAGACTCGCTGCGCGTGAAAGTAACTGCACCCGCTTGCCTTTCTCCAGTTCCATCCTGCTTTCAGCCTCAATCTTCAGGAAAGAACCTTCCCCTAACGGCGTGTGCAATAGTGCTCAGACGCCTGGGTACCGGAATGTCACAATGCAGACACTAGAAATGACAGTTTGCTCGCGTCTCCCTAGCCGCTCCCCAGGAGGACATGATGTGGATTGCAAAACATTTTCGGTTGTCGCAAGCCTATTCCGAACTCGAATCACTCGCGGCAGAACGAACAGCAGAGTTGCAGAAGCTGACTCAGCGCCTGCTTAAATTGCAGGATCAAGAGAGGCGAAAACTAGCCCGCGACTTGCACGACACCACCGGCCAGACTCTGGCTGCCCTCAACATCAGCGTGTCTGTGCTGCAGGAGCAATGCAAGGAGATGCCCGCCATACTGGCCATGGTCGCCGAGGTGGCGCGACACTCGGAACAGGCCATCGAGGAGATTCGCACGATGTCCTACCTGTTGCACCCGCCATTACTGGACGAAGTGGGATTTGCTTGCGCGGCCGAGTGGTATATCGAAGGCTTCGCCAAGCGAAGCGGAATTGACGTAAGAGCAGAGATCCCCAGTTCCAAGGGACGACGACTCCCCAGGGATGTGGAGATCGCTTTATTCCGTGTGCTGCAGGAAAGCCTGACCAATGTACATCGCCATTCCGGAGCGTCAGAGGCAAGCGTCCATTTTCAACAGAAGGCCGACGCCGTGATTCTGGAGATACGCGACTTCGGCAAGGGAATCCCCCCGGAGCACCTGCGCTTGCTTCATGGCCCCAGTGCGGGATCGGGCGTGGGCTTCGCCGGGATGCGCGAGCGGATGCACGAACTGAACGGAACGCTCCAGGTAAAATCCGATGCTTTCGGTACGAGTATGCGGGCAACCGTTCCACTCTATGCCATGCAGCACTCAGTGGTTGGGAACTCAGGGGATGTTTGCGCCATGTTTGCGCCCGACTGAGGTAACTTGGCGCAGGGAGGGACGTTGTCGATGTCCGTCGACGCAAGCTATTGGGCGCAGAAAACAAGTAGTGTTTGGTGCACTCGCAGCAGCTTGCTTTTGTGTTCGTAGTAGATGAAACCCAATTTTCTGAACCGGTTCATAAAGAAGCAAATTCGTGATCGCGTTGTCCCCACCATTTCAGCCAATATCTCATGGCTGATCGCCGGAACTGTGATCTCGGGTCCTGCTTGAGAATCATAGTGGGAGAGCCGCAGGAGGATACGCGCGAGTCTTTTCTCGCTCAGGTTGCAATGCTGGTCCACTAGATCTTGCTGGTAGCGAATGTTGCACGCTAGCAGATACGCCCAAAACACATTGGCCAGCTTCACTTCCCGTTTCAGCGCAAGCAGCATGACTTCCTTCGTGATTCGGAGCAGGCGGCTGTCCGTCAGTGCACTGGCAGATGCAGTGCGAGTCGAGACACCGGACAGCGAGTCTTTACCAACAAAATCCGCCTTACTCAAGATATCGAGAATTGCCTCTTTTCCGGTTTGCGACTTGATGCTTAGTTTTACGCTCCCGTCTTGGACGATAAACAACGAATTCGCCGCGTCACCCTGCGCATAGATTGGTTGTCCCTTAGTAAAGTTGATCAGTTTTCGACCAGACCCGCTCGTTGTCAGAAAGGTGCTCGGGTTGAAGCCGCGCTTTTGCGTAATCATTGGGCTGCCACCCCTTATGCCACAACTCTACAGTCGACCAGAAAAAGCGATGCGACGATGTCCACTTTTGCTCACAAGTGACTTGATCGAATAGATCGGCGAGACAAACGATGACCTCCTTCGCTTACGCCTTGCCTCGCGGTCCATATCGTCTCAAGAACCCCGATCTTCCCGCCGATAGGGAAATCAGCGACGGCTACAGACTCGCCTCGCACAGACGATGGGAGCCTCATTGGCGTCATCCCGCGGACATTATTGGCCGGGAGGAACTCGGCGGCTTGCCGCCCTGATTCTCAGCATCACTCTTGGCGCGTTATTGGCTCTGTCCATCGGGTCGGCTCAGACCATCAAAGCGACCGGAGAGCGCAAAGTGATCAGCCGGGTGGCCGTGACTTACCCGAAGCTGGCGCAGCAGATGCGGCTGCGGGGAACAGTCAAGGTCAGCGCGACGGTAGCGCCGACCGGCAAAGTCGTAAAGACGGAGTTGATCGGCGGCAGTCCCGTCTTTGTCCCTTATGCTTTGAATGCCGTCAGCTTGTTGAAATGGGAACCGGGCCCTAAAGAAACAACGGAGATCGTTGAAATTGACTTCGTGCCCGGCGTGCGACAGTAGCCTGAGTATCAAGGCTCGCACCAGCACTTCATCTGCTAGAGACGTAGCTCGCTGAGTCTCTATGCGACGTGAGCCGCAAGGCTAAGACGAACAGGCAGCAATCTACTGCTGCGCCGCCGTACTCTCCGCACCCTTTTCGAAAAGCTTGGGATCAAGTTGCGGATTCACTTCGATTTTCTTGAATTCCGCGCTGCTGGTGGGTTGCCCGTTCTGTTTGTTCTCATGCTTGTAAGGCATGGTGAGGCCGTCGGCATTGCGCCAGTCGGCAAGGTCGGTTTCTCCGTCGAATGGGCCCTGCTGGCCCATGCCCTTATATTTTTCCCGCAAGATGTAGCCGGACTTGGGATCGATATACCACCGCACCCAAGGGATCGCGCCGCCAATGTCGAGAATCGCCGCATCGACGTCGCCGATCTTTTCCGTCCCGTTAGCAGCAAAGCTGAAACCAGGATCATCGGCATGCTGGGCGACGTACACGAGATCGTGGTGGAGCTGCGATAGCATTTCGGACTTCTGCTCTGGTGGCATGCTCCGCGTTCCCATTCCCGGCAGCGACATAAATGCCGCCTGCGGAGACGCCACGATGGTCAGTTTTCCCTGCGGAATCTGCATCTCCACGTGCATGCTGTCGGGGAAAGCGACGTAAACGTCAACCGGGGATGGCGGTCCACCGGCATCGCTCTCCGATATATTGACGTGCATGGTTTTGATGGAGTGAAGTTTGGGCAGTCCTCCCATGGCAGCGGCCACTTTCGCGGCCAGCGCCTTGCCTTCAGCATTGGATGCCGCCGGCTTA
>QHVR01000471.1 GCA_003223595.1 Acidobacteriota bacterium | reverse complement strand
AGATGTCCAGCCGTATCTCGGACGTTTCTTTCACAGCTCCGACGAACACGGCCCCAACAGCGCGCCCTATATTGTGCTCACTTACAAGTACTGGCATACACACTTTCACGATGACCGGGGTGTTATTGGGCAGAACGTCGCGGTGAATAAACATCCTTACGCAGTGATCGGTGTAGCGCCGCCGGGATTTCATGGGACCCTGTTGTTCTTCCATCCGGACTTTTTCGTGCCCATTGTCAATCACGACATCGATGGAGGCACACAACTGAATGACCGCCGGAGTCACTGGGTCTTCATGACCATGGGACACCTGAAAGCTGGGGTCACTCCAGGCCAGGCGGTAGCCGATTTGAACTCCATTGGCCAGGATCTGCTGCGGAAGTATCCCAAAGATGAAGGCAAGATGACGTTCAAATTGGTGCGGCCCAGTATGTACGGGGACTACGTTGGCGGTCCAGTTCGTGAGTTCCTTACGGGACTGATGCTGCTCGCGAGTTTGATTCTGTTGGCAGCATGCGCCAATCTGGGCAGTTTATTTGCCGCGCGGGCGGCCGACCGGTCGCGGGAAGTCGCTCTGCGGCTTGCGCTGGGATCAAGCCGTAAACGAATCCTGCGCGGGCTGTTCACCGAAGCCGTCCTGATCTCGCTGGCCGGCGGAGCCGTCGGGCTGGCGGGCAGCGTTTTTCTGTTGCGCCAGCTTAGCGAGTGGCAGCCATTTCCCCGATTTCCGGGGTACCTGTCGGTGGCGCCCGACGCGAATGTATATCTCCTTGCGCTGCTGCTGGCCCTCGCCAGCGGCTTCCTGTTCGGGGCCGTGCCGGTCCGACAGGTTCTGCAAACCAATCCCTACGAAGTGGTAAAGACGGGATCGAGCGGCAGGATCGGACGCCGAGTTACCGCGCGGGACGTCTTGCTGGTGGTGCAGATCGCGCTATGCGCAGTGCTGGTCACCTCGTCGCTGGTTGCTGTCCGTGGATTGGCTTACACCCTGCACAGCAACTTCGGGTTTGACTTGAACACAATGCTGGCGGAAACAGACCCGCCCATGGCAGGTTATAGCGCAGACAGAGTACCCCAGCTGCAGAAGCGCATGATCGATGCATTGAAGGCAATCCCGGGCGTGGAGTCGGTGGGATTGGCCGATCAACTTCCGTTGGGCGATGGCAGTAACTATTCCAATGTGTTCGCGGATAGCACGTCCGATCTCCGGCCCTCTAATGCCGCAATGAACCCGGTCATTTTTAAGATCTCGCCGGAATACCTCGAAGCAGCGGGTACATCTCTGCTCTCGGGCAGGTCGTTCAGCTGGCATGACGATAAAGACTCTCCCAGAGTAGCCGTGGTCAATGGGCAGTTTGCCCGCCGGATGTTTGGCTCCATTCAGAATGGGCTGGGCAGTTATTTCAAGATGCCGGACGGAACGCGCACCCAGGTTGTGGGTATCGCGCAAGACGGAAAGTATGACCGGCTCACCGAGAGCCCAAGACCGGCGATGTATCTGCCCATCCTACAATCGCCTTCCTCCTCAAGTTGGATGGTTTTGCGCTCGAAACGCGATCCGCAGCAACTGGGAGGAGCCATCCGGAGCGCTCTGCGAGAAGTGGATGCGGCTCTACCCGTGTACATCCAAACGCGCTACAACGCGCTGGATACGGCGCTGTTTGGGCCGCGCATGGCGACTTTGGCATTGGGGATACTGGGAGTGATGGGCGCAATCCTGGCCGTAGTGGGAATTTTCGGAATGGCCGCGTATTCCGTCAGTAAACGCCTGCGGGAACTGGGAATTCGCGTCGCCCTGGGCGGTCAGCGTAAGGAAGTCTTGCAGGCAGCGTTAGGACGCGCTTTCAAATTGCTCGCCTACGGTTCCGCAGCGGGATTAGTGCTCGGCATTCTGGCGAGCCGGGTGCTCGCTTTCATTGTCGCTCAGGCAACACCTCGCGATCCGCTCGTACTCGCTGGAGTGGTATTCGCCATGGCTCTGCTGGGACTGCTTGCTACGTGGATTCCGGCACGCCGGGCGCTATCGATCGATCCGTTACGGCTGCTACGCGAGGACTAACCACCGGCTTCGGTGCTCGAATGCCAGGCGGAGAAAACAGTGAACGTATTGGCCTATATCCGTTCTCTTGCGGCTAAGTTTTTTAACCGCACGCAGGTCGCCGATGAGATGGACCAGGAAGTCCTTTCGCACATCGAGCTGCGCGCCCAGGATTTGGAGCGCACTGGCCTGCCCCGTCCGCAGGCCGAGCGCCGCGCGCGCATGGAGTTCGGTACTCCGGAAAAGTTCAAAGAGGAATGTCACGAGGCCATGGGCGGACATTTCTTCGACATTCTTGTTCAAGACCTGCGCCTGGCTTTCAGGATGCTCAGCAAGTCCCCCGTCTTCGCCCTGATCGCGGTACTCACGCTGGCGCTGGCCATTGGCACAAACGCAATCGTTTTCGGGGTCATGGATGCACTCGTCTTGCATCCGCTGAATGTGCCACAGGGCGAGAGCCTCTGGGGAACGCAGTACGGCGTCGACACCGGCTTTCAGTCGTATCCGAACTACGTCGATCTGCGCGACCGCAATCGCAGCTTTGAGGATCTGGCCGCCTTTAATTTTGCGTTCGTCGGCCTGGACACGGGCAAGGAAGCATTCCAGGCTAATGGTTATGCGGCGACCGGAAACTTTTTCGATGCGCTCAAGCTGCAGCCACTTCTTGGGCGATTTTTTCATGCATCCGACGAACGTGGCCCCAACAGCGCGCCCTATCTCGTGCTCAGCTACGCCTATTGGCACAGCCGTTTCCAGGACGATCGCGGTGTCATTGGACGCACCGTCCAACTCAATAAGCATCCGTTCACGATCATCGGGGTAGCGCCGCCGGGGTTTCGCGGCACGCTGTTGTTCGTCTCAGCGGATTTTTTTATGCCGCTGGTCAATCAGGAGCAGGTGAACGGGGAGAAATTCCTCGACGTCCGCGGGAACTCACACGCGATCTTCGAGGCGATCGGGCACTTGAAGCCGGGAGTCACTCCGGCTCAGGCGCTCTCTGACGTGAAGGGCGTAGGCGCATACCTCGAGAAAGCCTATCCCAAGGAATTCTCGCAAAAGAATACAAGACTAGGACGTGTAGGGCTAACCTCGTTTGACAGCGCAATAAGACAATTCATGCTGGGATTAATGCTGCTCGCGGGTTTAATTCTGCTTGCGGCATGCGCCAACCTGGGCGGCTTATTCGCGGCGCGCGCCGCGGACCGTTCCCGGGAAGTTGCCTTGCGTCTCGCTCTCGGTTCAAGCCGTAAACGGATCCTGCGGCAACTGATGACCGAGGCGCTCCTGCTTTCATTGTCGGGCGGCACCATTGGACTGCTTGGCAGCATCGCTCTGCTGCGCCGTATGAGCATGTGGCAACCCTTTCCCGGGACTCCCATCCGGATCCCGATCAGCCCAGACGCAAAGATCTACGTCGTGGCTTTGGTTGTGGCAGTCGTAAGTGGACTGCTCTTCGGCATCGTACCCGTCCGACAGGTGCTCCGAGCGAATGCCTATGAAATTGTTAAAGCGGGATCCAGCGGCAGAATCGGACGACGGATGACTGTCCGCGATGCCCTGCTGGTGATCCAGATTGCCATCTGCGCCGTGCTGGTGACTTCGTCGATGGTGGCTGTTCGGGGCTTGGCGCGTGCACTGCACGCCGACTTTGGTTTCGAACCGCGCACGATGTTGGTGGGAACGAACCTGGTAATGGCGGGCTATGCCAACGACACCATCCATGTCATGCAAAAGCGCATGATCAAAGCTCTGGAAGGAATCCCGGGCGTGGACTGCGTGGGCCTGGTCAACAACTATCCTCCTCTAATCTATGGCTCGGCTAGCAGGACCAACGTCTTCAAGGAAGAGGCCTCGGATTTCCGTCCATCGAATGCTGCGGGCGCGCCCTTCAAATATGAGATTTCTCCCCGTTACTTCCAGGCAGCCGGAACGGCCTTGTTGGCAGGACGAGAGTTCACCTGGCATGACGATAAGGAAGCTCCAGCCGTCGCCGTGGTGAACCGGGAGTTTGCCGGAAATATGTTCGGCTCGGTTACGAACGCATTAGGCAGATACTACAAACTGCAGGACGGAGCTCGAGTCCAGGTGGTGGGAGTAGTCGAAGATGGCAAATATCTGAGCCTGACGGAAGAGCATCAACCAGCGATCTTTCTGTCCTTCCTGCGATCGCCCGCCAGTCAGTCGTATCTCCTACTGCGATCCAAACGTAATCCGCAGGAATTGGCTGCAGCTGT
>QHVR01000470.1 GCA_003223595.1 Acidobacteriota bacterium | reverse complement strand
AGCTGCCTCGCCCTTGACCTGCACGCCCGCCCATTTTTCAAGCAACGTAAGCGTCGCCGCGTAGTCGAGATCCTGGTTCCCGTCCTCAGTTGCCATTTCGTAGATCTCCTCCACGGTTTCGAGGGCGGGCAATTTCACGCGGGCTTCTTTGGCAGCCTCGAGCGTAAGCCGGATATCTTTGTGCATGAGGCGCAAGGGAAAGTTGGGCGTGAAGTCACGCTGCAGAATGAATGGCCCTTTATAGTCGACGACTCCCGAGCGCACCATGGTGGCTTCGATCAGGTGCAGTAATTGTTGCGTGTCGACGCCAAGCTTGGTGGCCAGGGTTAAAGCCTCGGCGAATCCTTCGAAGATTAGCGCGATTTGCAGGTTCATGGCGAGCTTGGTCGCCTGCCCTTTCCCGGTCTCGCCCATGCGGAAAATCTTCTTGCCCATCGCGGCA
>QHVR01000469.1 GCA_003223595.1 Acidobacteriota bacterium | reverse complement strand
ATGGTTTCTTCGGCTCCGCCGACAATGAACACGAGGGTTCCGTCGCGAGCTCCGATTTTGGAACCGGTCATGGGAGCATCGACCCAGGCCACGCCCTTAGCGCCGAGTCGCTCGGCGAACTTCAAGGTCGCCGAAGGAGAAATCGTGCTGGAGTCTGCGATGATCGCGCCGCTGGCCAGCCCGGATTCTGCGCCTTCTTTGCCGAAGATGACTTCTTCGACGGCGTTGGTGTCCGAAACGCAAAGCCAGACGACTTCAGCGCCTTGCGCCGCGGCAGCCGGCGTGGGAGCCACTCCCGCTCCTTCCACCAGTTTGCCTGGTGTGCGGTTCCACACCGTAACTTCATGTCCCGCTTTAACGAGATTGGCGGCCATCGCCTGCCCCATGATCCCTAATCCCAAAAAAGCCACTCGCATACGAAACTTTCTCCTTGCTGCGAAGAACCAGCGCTGGAAGCGCTTTTGGATTAGAAATGAGGCGAGTAAGGCAGGTCAAGCGAACAAGCTTCTAGCTACTAGCTTCTAGCTGCTAGCGAAGCGCGAGTTCAGGCGCGCTTAAAGCAACGCAGTTTCCGAGAAGCCGAACTGCAAAACGCAAAGTGTCCTGGCTAGAAGCTAGGAGCTAGTAGCTAGAAGCTTACAACGTTACCAGCGTACTTCGCCCAATAGTAAAAAGCAGCCTGCAATGCCACGGGATCATCTAAGATGATAAGCACTCCGTCGCGGCGCTTCAATCGCAGAGCTACGACGTGGCCCTTTTAGATGATCAAGCAGACACTGCGCAATCCCGCCCTTCGAAAGCGAGCCACGCAATTCTCGCGGCTGGTGCGCCATTCCGCCGTGACCCGGCGTTGCGGCGAGACTCATAAGCCACGGCTGGCAACCAACGGAGAACTTGGCATCACGTTCATCGGACACGCCAGCTTTTTTGTTCAGCTCGGCGGAAAAAGCGTGGTCATCGATCCCAATTTTGCGCGCTGGTTGTTTGTGCTCAAGCGCTTGCGCAGGCCCGGAGTACGCGTTGCCGATCTTCCAGCCATCGACCTGGTGCTGGTCTCACACGCGCACTTCGATCATCTCCATCGCCCATCGCTGCGCGCCATTGTCCAAAATAATTTGCACACGCGCGGCGTCGCCCCTGCCATCATCGTCCCTACGCATGTTTCCGACCTGGTTTCGGATCTGGGATTCTCCGAGATTATCGAACTCGACTGGTGGAAGAGTTCCCGGCACAACAATGTTTCGATCACGCACGTGCCTTCGCGACATTGGGGAGCCCGGATCCTGAAAGATTCGCATCGCGGGTATGGCGGCTTCGTGCTGAAGTCGGGCAAGCACTCGGTGTATCACGCCGGCGATACTGCGTATTTTTCCGGGTTCAGTGAAATCGGACGCCGCCTCGCGCCCGACCTCGCCCTGCTGCCCATTGGAGCTTACAATCCGCCGCAGTTCCGCAACGTCCACGCCAATCCTGCCGATGCCATGCAGGCCTTCCTTGATCTCAAAGCGCGCTGGATGGTGCCCATGCACTACGGGACCTTCAGGCTTTCGCATGAACCGGTGGACGAGCCCTTGCAACTGCTCGATCAGGAAGCCCGCGCGGCCGGCGTCCAGGACAAAGTTGTGGTCCTGGAAGAAGGCGTAACGCGCTTCTTCTGACCGGAATCACTTCTTCTCCTGTTCTGCATACTTGCAGCCCACACGCGGGTTGTTCGTTTGTGTGTCGCTGAGCGGCACAGAACAGCAGCCAACACTTTGTTCTCCAGAAAACTGCTCAACCGTTGTGGACAATTTCCACTCGCAACGGGTGTACACTTTCCGGAAATTCCAGCCTAGGAGGCATTTATGGCAGTAAAACCTATTCCTGAGGGCTATCACACCGTCACACCGTTCATGACAGTGAAAGATTGTGCTCGAGCCATCGAATTCTACAAACAGGCGTTCGGGGCCGAGGAGCGTGGAATCGCCAAAGATCCGAGCGGCAAGGTCATGCACGCGGAAATCAAGATCGGAGATTCCGTCATCATGATGGCTGATGAATTTCCCGACTTCGGAGCGTTATCCCCTGAATCCGTCGGCGGCTCCAGCATGGGATTGCACATCTATGTCACCGATGTGGATGGAGCCTTTGCTCGCGCCGTGAAGGCGGGCGCGAAAGTCGAGATGCCGGTCATGGATCAGTTCTGGGGTGATCGTTATGGGAGGCTGAAAGATCCGTTTGGGCATAAATGGTCGATTGCTACGCATGTGAAAGACATGTCCAGCGATGAAATGAAACGTGCCATGGACGACGCCATGGCCAAGATGCAGAAGACCGCCTAAAAGCGTTCACCACAGAAGGCACGGGGGTTCAGGCATGAATCCCTGTGCTGCTCTGGGGTGCTGCCAGCGGCTTGCCCAGTTCAGTACGCCAGAAGTATTCTCACGTCGCGCAGATTGTTCCCGGTGGGCCCCGTCTCGATCGCGTCGCCCAGCGCACGAAATACTGGATAGGCATCGAAATCCTCGAGCGCCTGGCGCGCGTTCAACCCTTGTTCTCGGATGC
The DNA here is from genome assembly GCA_003223595.1 of Acidobacteriota bacterium. GTDB lineage: Bacteria > Acidobacteriota > Terriglobia > Terriglobales > Acidobacteriaceae > Sulfotelmatobacter. The sequence continues at coordinate 2,342 of QHVR01000469.1, read as the reverse complement.
GTTCGATCGTGCTTCCATCCACCACCGCTCCGGCAGCGGGGCTGTTCCCATCGACACCATCCGTACCGGCGCTTAACACTGTGATTGGTTCGCCTGCGATTTTCTCGGCGCAAGCCAGCGCGAACTGATGGTTTCTTCCACCGATTCCGGGATTCGTCACCTTCACCGTGACTTCTCCACCCGAGATGAGGCACACAGGCGAGCACTGCTTCCGGAGTTCGCGCAACTTCTTCAGCAGATAATCAGCGGCCGTTTGGTAATCCCAGTCGTCGCAACTGTTGTCGATGTGCACGAATAAGCCGGCTCGCTCGGCCGCCACGCTTGCCTGTTCAATTGCGGTCTGGTTAGAGAGCACGGTCCACCAGCGCGCGCGTTCAAACACCGGATCATCGGACTTGGGGGTTTCTTCCAGCGCATGCCGCTCGAACAGCTCCCGCACGCTTGCCGGAAATTGTGGCACCAGATCGTATTTCTCGGCGACTCGATAGCAATCTGCCACGCTGGTGGAATCAGGCATGGTCGGGCCGGAGGCTAGGGCGTCAGGAGTGATGTCAGGCACGTCCGAAACCAGCAACGAAACCTGTTGCGCGGGAAACGCTGCCTTGGCGAGCCTCCCGCCTTTAACCGGGGACAGATGTTTGCGGATCGCGTTGATCTCGGCAATCGGAGCGCCCGAGTGAACCAGCGCGCTGTAGGTGGCAATCAGATCATCGAGTGAGATTTCGTCATCGATCGGCTTCTCCACAATCGATGACCCTCCTCCGCTAATCAAGAAAATAACCAGCGATGTGGCCGTTTGCGCCTCCAAGGCGCGCAACATCGCAGTGGCGGCCTGAATCGATTCCTGGTTCGGAGTCGGATGTCCGCCGCGAAAATATCGAAAGCCGCGCAACTGGCTTGCGGGTTCAACCGAAGCCGCCACAATTCCTGACAACGAGCTTCCCACCTGCCTGGCCAACGCTTCGAGCATGGTATTCGCGGCTTTTCCCAACGAAACCACCAGCACGCCCGAATAGGACTGCAGGTCGTAGAGGTCGTCGCGAACGCGTAAGAGACCCCGTTCGCAATTCACATGACGGGCAAAGGCATTGGCAATCGAGGCCTGATCCAAGGTGTAGCGAAAAATCGAACGCGCGGTCTCTCTCATTTCGAGAAAGCACCCTGGTGTGGAGGGATCGGGCATGCGGAGAATTATAAGAGCCGAGTTGTAAGCTAGGAGCTAGGAGCTAAAAGCTAGTAGCCGCCTCTACGCGAGTTGCGCCTCTTTGATCCACGACTCTATGGCGTTGCGCAACTCGTGCAGCCGGCCTTCGAAAAAGTGGTCCGCACCTTCGATGATGACCAACTTCTTCGGGTCCGGCAGCGAGGCGACAAGTGCATCCACCTTTGCTCGCGGTCCGAACTGGTCGCGAGCTCCGCTGACGAATAGCTTGGGTTTCGCACAATCGTGCAGGAATTCGAACGTGTATACCCGCGGATCTTCGGTACCGGCGGCTACGGGAGCAACGGGAACTCCCAGCCCGATTACGGCACTGACGCGCGGGTCGGCGCAGGCGGGGCGCAGGCCAATGGCGGCGCCGAACGAGAAGCCCGCGAAAATCAGCGGCACATGATACTCCGCATCCAGCCAGTCGAGCGCAGTCTGCACGTCTTCGATTTCACCTTTCCCATAATCGTGTTCTCCCTCACTCAATCCCGTTCCGCGAAAATTGAACCGCAAAACGGGAAATCCGAAACTGTTCAGCGCCTTCATCGTGTGAAAGACGACTTTGTTATGCAGGGTACCTCCGAACAGCGGATGCGGATGGCAGACCACCGCTGCATGCGTAGCATTGCCGGCGCCTGCATTCAGCAGAGCCTCGAGATGGCCAGCGGGTCCGTTGAGAAACAGCGACCGGATGGTGGGGTTCGACGATGGCACAAGGCTAGCTTACACGCTGCCATGAATCGCTTTCGGATTCCTGTTCGATGCTGAGGGGGTTTCGATTCCAAATTCAGGGGACAGGGATCGGGGCTTAGGGCATCGGCTTTGCTATTCTCTCCTGCATGGACGCAGTCACGCTGACCAGACAACTCATCGACATTGAATCCGTTTCCGGGAATGAAGCTGAGGTTGGAAATTATCTTTATGGAGAACTTATCCGGCTGGGATACCAGTGCAGGAAGATTGCGGTCGAGGGCGATCGGTTCGACGTATTTGCCACCTGGCCGGATCATCCCAATCCAGCCGTTGTGTTCTCTACCCACATGGACACGGTCCCTCCCTTCATTCCGTCATCAGAGGACGAACATAAAATCTACGGTCGCGGTTCCTGCGATGCCAAAGGAATCATTGCAGCCCA
>QHVR01000468.1 GCA_003223595.1 Acidobacteriota bacterium | reverse complement strand
CTCAAGGATTTTGGATTCGACAAGTTTCAGACCGAGCTTTCGACGTGGAACCCGGAGGATCGCAAGAACTTTGTGGGCAGCGAAGAGCAGTGGATCCATGCCACGCAATCGCTGGAGAAAGTTCTGAAGGAGCGCGGGATCGAGTACAAGACGATTCCGGGCGAGGCTGCGTTCTATGGGCCCAAGATTGATATCAAGCTGGTGGATGCGATCGGACGGCTATGGCAGCTTTCGACGGTACAGTTCGACTTCAATCTGCCGCAGCTCTTTGGGTTGGAATACGTTGCGGAAGATGGGTCGCGCAAGCAGCCCGTGATGGTGCATAGGGCGCTGTATGGGTCGGTGGAACGATTCTTTGGGGTGTTGATCGAGCATTATGCGGGGGCGTTCCCCGTGTGGTTGTCGCCAGTGCAGGCGGTGATGATCCCGATCAGCGAGCGGCATGCGGAGTATGCGAACAAGGTTGCTGCTCAACTGAAAGCGATCGGAGTGCGCGTGGAAGTGGATGCGCGCAACGAGAAGATGAATGCGAAGATTCGCGAGCATGCGATGCAGAAGGTGCCTTTCCTGCGGTGAATGTGCGGACTCGGGGGAAAGAAAAGACCGAGGATATGGGGGCGAGCGAGTTCGTAGAGAAGATTGGAAAGTTGATCGCCGACAAAAGTCCTGCGCTTTAGACTCAGGCGTCCAGATTGAGTTTGTGGGTTCGGCAGCGGAGCTTCGCTCCGCTTGGACAGCGCGAGGGGGCTGTCCCTACACACAGCTTGGCAGTACCATGTTTCGGTGCACTCGCTGCCTGAACGCGTCCTTTCCCACGTCCGACGATTGGAGTTGCTGAATGCCGGGGAACGCGTTGGTGTTGCGGTTTCCGGCGGCATCGACTCTTTAGCTTTGCTGCGGCTTCTGTTGGAGCTTCGCGGGGAGCTGGGGATTGTCCTCTCTGTTCTTCACTTCAATCATAAGCTGCGGGGGGCGGAATCGGATTTGGATCAGGCGTTCGTGGCCGCACTTGCCTGGGAGCATGGGCTGGAGTTTTATTGCGAAGCTGGTGACGTCGGGGGACACGCGGCGCAGGAACGGGTGAGCATTGAGTCGGCGGCGCGGGAATTGCGGTATGCGTTTTTTCATCGGCTGCTTGGGGCCAACGGTCCTCAGGAGCTAAAGCCCGATGAAAATGATGCAAGCTGTCGCGGCCCTGAAGGGCCGCTCTTCCACGGTTCTGAAGAAGCGGCATCGCGGAGTTCAGACGGAGGGCTCCTCGGCAGGCCACCGTCTCAATATCTACACAAAATCGCGACTGGGCACACGCTCGATGATCAGGCTGAGACGGTGTTGTTGCGGGTGATTCGCGGGGCGGGGCTGCGGGGGCTGGCGGGGATCCATCCGACTCTGGTGGTGGAAGACGACGAGGGAGAAGTGTACGGCGAGATTGTGCGGCCATTGCTGACTACGCGGCGACGCGATCTGGAGTGCTACCTGCGGGAGCTCGGGCAGTCCTGGCGGGACGATGCTACGAACCTGAGCACGAAGTTCACACGAAATCGTGTACGGCATCTGCTGCTTCCTTTGCTGGAAAAGGAATTCAATCCTTCGGTGGCGGAAACATTGGGCGATGTGGCGCAGATTGCGCGCGGGGAAGAGGATTACTGGGACAACGAAGTTGCGGGTTGGATGGGTACCGCGGTTCATTGGTCGGAACCGGCGTGGGCGAAAAAATCTGAGCTGGTGCAGATTCGGGGGAACGGCGGCACGCAAGCTGAAGCTGACGCAACGCTGTCCGATCTGAAAGCCAACATCGGCGATGTTCCCTGGCTGGTGATGAATGCATCGGTGGACCGGCTCTGGTTATTGGGCGAACCGTTGGCTGTTCAGCGCAGGGTGATCAAGGCCATCGGGGATGAGGCGGGGATTCCGCTGGAGTTCAAGCACATTGAGGAGATTGTGCGCTTTGCGGTGCAGGAGGCGGGATCGGGGGGCGAAATCTCGCTGCCGCTGGGGTGGAAGGTCAGGCGCGATGCACATCAGATCATTTTTGAAACTCCCAATCGGAGTGAGGTGGGGCCGGCGGAGGATTATGAATATGAGTTGCCGGTTCCGGGCGAGGTGACGGTTTGCGAAATTGGGTCGACGCTGGAGGCGAGCCGGGTTGCGGCAAATGCGGGGTATAATCCGGAGCACCTTTTGGACGGGGAGTCACTTCATGCGCCGCTAAAGGTGCGGAATTGGCGCGCGGGCGACCGCTTCTGGCCCAGGCACACGAAATCTCCGAAGAAGGTGAAGGAATTATTGCAGGAGCGGCATTTGCCGCGGGCGGAGCGCAGCCTGTGGCCGGTGATCGTAAGCGGCGAGGAGATTGTGTGGGTGCGCGGGTTTTCGGTCGCGGCGCGGTTTGCGGCTAGAGCGGGGCGCGAGGCGGTGGCGATTGTGGAACGAACGATCGGGTCGGAACGGTTGTAGACACGTAGCAAGCTACGTCTCTACGAGAAGGTGGGTCGGGGCCGGGGAGGCACGGCAAACATCATGAGCGCGCGAGTTGAGCCCCTTCGTCCCATCATCACGACCGAACAATTGCAGAAGCGCGTCAAGGAGTTGGGGCGGCAGATTTCCGATGATTACAAGGGACAGACGATCCAGATGCTCGCGGTGCTGGAGAATGCGTTCATATTTGTGGCTGACCTGGTGCGCGCCGTCGAGGTGCCCGTCGTGTGCCAGTTCGTGAAGCCCAAGTACAGCCGTCCGCAAGCCGGGTCGGGCAGCGATGTGATGGAGATTTTTTTCAGCCACGAACCTGACATTAAGGGCCAGCATATTGTGCTGGTGGAAGGACTGGTGCACTCCGGGATCACGACGGACTTTCTGATGGGCGATCTGCGGTCGCGAGGAGCGGCGTCGGTGAAGCTGGCGACCTTATTGGATCGGCAATCGGCACGCCGGGTGCCGCTTCAGCCGGATTATTTCGGATTTCTTGTGGATGAGGCTTTTGTCGTGGGATACGGGTTGGGAGCGCCCGAGCAGACCAACCGCAATCTGCCGTACTTGGCGGCGCAACCTCGATGACACGCTTACAGGTCTTGGACGAAGTGGCAACGAAGCCGCTGAATTTGATGTCGCGATCAACATTCAAAATTCAATCCTTCCGTACGACCCAATCTTGACGACGGCAACCCAGAGCAAATCCTCTACGCTTCGGAAGGCGGGGCTGTTTTATCTCGTCTTCGTGATGTTCTCCTACACGACCGGCGGGCCCTTCGGCCTGGAAGATATGGTCACGACTTCAGGGCCGGGAATCACGCTGCTTTACCTGCTGCTTCTGCCGGTGTTCTGGTGCATCCCGGTGTCGCTGGTGTCAGCCGAACTAACGACGGCGATGCCGGTGGAAGGCGGGTTCTACCGCTGGACTCGAGCGGCGTTCGGGGATTTCTGGGGATTCATGGCGGGATGGTGGAACTGGTCGGCATCCTTCCTGCTGGGCGGCGTATACGCCGTTATGTTTGCCGACTATTTCGTTTATTACGATCCGAAGATGACGTGGTGGCAACACTACCTGCTCTCGCTAGGAATCATCGCGCTGCTTACCTGGGTCAATGTGCGCGGGATCCAGATGGTCGGCCAGGTGGCTACTGCGCTGGAGCTTGCAATCTTCATTCCCGTCATCACGATGGTTGTGATGGGGCTGGCTCGCTGGCATCACAATCCGTTTCATCCCTGGGTGGTTCCGCAGCAGGGAAGGTTCAAAGTTTTTGGCGTGGGGCTTGCGCTGGGATTGTGGCTTTACTCCGGTTATGAACAGCTTTCGACGGTAGCGGAAGAGGTGGAGAACCCGCAGAAAGCGTATCCGCGGGCGCTGGCCGTGGTGGTGCCGTTGTCGATCGCGGCATATTTTCTTCCCGCGTTTGCCGGGCTGGCTTCCGCCGGAAACTGGCAGCAGTGGCATACCGGATTCTTCTCTGACGCGGCGCGCATGATCGGCGGGCGCTGGCTGGGCACGTGTATGGCGGCCGCCGCCATGATCGGCAGCGTGGCCCTGCTGAACAGCACCATCCTGACGACCACAAGAATGCCCTTTGCCATGGCCGAGGACGGGTATCTGCCGGAGGTCCTAACTCACAGGCACCCGCGATACGGAACTCCATGGCTGGCGATCATCGCTTCTGCAGTGGTGTATGCGCTGCTCTCGTGGAAGAGCCTGGGGCAGCTGATCTCGGTGTATATCTGGCTGCGCTCGGCAACCACGGTGCTGACCGTGCTCTCCGGCTGGAAGCTTCGGCGGTCGAGGCCAGAGCTGCCACGTTCTTTTGTGGTGCCCGGCGGACGAGCGGGATTGGGTTACGTTGTCGGCGCTCCGGTTCTGATGGCAATCGTGGCCCTGCTGGGAGGAGGCGGAGACTGGTTCGCCACTATTGGAGGGTTCAGCGCGATGCTGACTGGGCCGCTGGTGTATTGGGCCGCAGCGGCGCTGTGGCGAAATGGGCGGCTGCCGGCCAAACAGCGGTAGTTCAGCTCACCCAATCCAAGAACTTGTACCAAGCTCCCGCGAGGGGCAGGAACCAGGGCTTGCCGGAGTAGAGTCCAAATGGCGCCTCAGGGAATGGGATGCCGACGAACGGATTCTCCACTTGGTCTCCCGCCATCATTTCCGCAATCTTCTGCCCCTGGTACGTAGCCATGGCAACGCCGTGTCCGGCATATCCGACCGCGTAGTACATGCCGTCGATCTGTCCGGCATGCGGCATGATGTCGAAAGCAAAATCCAGCGTGCCGCCCCAGACGTATTCGACGCGGGCGTCGGTCAGCTGCGGATAAACATCAATCATTCCGCGACGCAGGATCTCAGCGCTGCGCCGGACGGTCTGTTCGCTCTCAGGAAAAAACGCCGCGCGGCCGCCGAACAGCATCCTGTGGTCGGGCGTGAGCCGGAAGTAGTGCAGGAAGTTTTTGGAATCGAAGATCATGCGCTGGCGCGGGCTCAATTCGCCGGCTAGCGATGGCGGCAGGATTTCGCTGGTGATGATGAAAGAGCCAATGGGAATCAACCGCTTCTGCAGGGCAGGAGTTGCTGGACCCGTGTATCCGCTGGTGGCCACGAATACTTTATGCGCCCAGATCGCGCCGCGGGAGGTGGCCAGTTTCCATCCCAGCTCACCTTGCCGTGATTCCCGCTGAATACTTTCGACACGGCTTTGCTCGAAGACTTGGGCGCCAGCTTTCAACGCGCTCGCGGCGAGCCCGGCGACGTAGCGGGCGGGATTGCATCCGGCACTGACTTGGTCGACCATGCCGCCGTAATAAATGGTTGAGCCGATCTCGGCCTGCAAATCGCTCCTGGGCACGACGCGCAACGGGTGATTGAACTCGACCTCGATCAGTTCAGCGCGGCGCTGATAGGTCTCGAAATGCTTCTGCTTGCAGGCGACTTCCAGATGTCCGCAGCGGTCGAAGTCGCAGTTGATATTTTCCTCCAGCACGATCTGCTCGACGCAATCGATGGAAGCGAGAGAGGCGGCGTACATGTGGCGGGTGCGCTCGCGGCCGTATTTTGAAATAAGCTCGTTGACCCCCAGCTTCATGCCGGTGAGGACCATGCCGCCATTCCGTGAACTGGCTCCCCAGCCGACCGTATGCTGTTCGAGGACGGCCACGCGGGCGCCACGCTTTGCCAGAGTGCGGGCGGCGGAAAGGCCGGTGAAGCCGGCGCCGACTACGGCGACGTCAACCACCTCGGGGACTGGGATACTGTGGTCAATGACGGGG
>QHVR01000467.1 GCA_003223595.1 Acidobacteriota bacterium | reverse complement strand
AGGAACAGTGAAGTGGTTTAACGATGCCAAGGGCTACGGCTTCATCAGCCGTCAGACCGGAGAAGATGTTTTTGTCCATTTCTCGGCCATTCAGGCCGGCGGGTTCAGGAGTCTGCAGGAGGGTCAGCAGGTTCAGTTTGACGTGACGAAGGGACCCAAGGGCTGGCAAGCAGAAAACGTCAAGCCACTCTAAAATTCTTCAGTTTTGAAAAGAGGCGAATCCTACCGATTCGCCTCTTTTGCTTTTATATCGGCCCAACGCACTCTCGAGTGTGCGTCCGTTACCTGACCTGCAGCGTGTCCAGCATCTTCTGATACGTGGACTGTAATTGCCCGAACTGGCTTTCGGGAGCAATAAAGACGATGTGCATCATGCCTCCAGAAGGCATTGCCAGGGTTACGAGCCAATCCCGCTCCGGGGCGGCCTGATCCCCTTGCCGCACTGGTGATGTGCCGGCCAACATCGTTGACAATGCTTCTGTCCCCCCCGCCTGGATCTTCCGCGGGCTCTCGTAAACCCGCAGCCCAGGATTGCCCTGCTGCAAATTCTGAATCAGCTTGTCGGTCGCCTGGTTAATGGAAGTGCCATCGGCATTCTGCGCGGTGGCGAGAATCACGCCATAGGCAATCGCATTTTGGGCGACTCCTGCGGCCGGAGCTATCGTGGCGGAATTCTGCCCGGCTCCAGCTTTCCAATTTGCGGGATACGAAATAGTAAAATTGTTTCCCTGGAACGTCTTCAATTCGCCGCTGGGAGCGACTTGCTGATAGCTGACATTCGAAAGAGTTCCAGGATTGGCTGCACTCACCCCACCGGCCGCGGCTACATCCCGCGGCACGGCTCCGGTTTGCTGATTTTGCTGCGCCCACTGCCCCGTTTTTGCGCCTGCCCCGATTTGCTCTGCGTTATACGCCTTAATGCCCTTGGCTTGCTGCTTTACCTGCTGGAAAGCAGAGTTTGCCGCCACATACTGTTTCGGCGGCCAGCTGGCGATTTCTTTATCAACGGCTTCAACGCGGTTTCCTGGGTTCGGGTGATCGCTCAGGAACTGCGGGCCGCCTTTGCCGACCTCTTTCTCCAGCTTGGCGAAAAATTCAGCCATGGCCCGCGGATTGTAACCGGCTTTGTACATGATGATGGCGCCCACGGCGTCGGCTTGCGCTTCATCGTGCCGCGAATATTTCATCAACAGCGTGCCCGCTCCCAGTTGAATGCCCATTTGTGCGAGATCGCCGGCGGCTCCCCCCAGCAGACCTCCCAGTGCCCCCAGGACACTGGCCCATTCCTGCTTGGGAGCTTGTTTAGCCGAGTGCTGCATGTACACATGTGACATTTCGTGAGCAATCACCCCCGCCAGCTGCGCTTCGTTATCGGCAGCCGTGATGGTACCCACATTCACGAAGATAGGACCTCCCGGGAGCGCGAAGGCGTTGATATCACTCTGCTGGACAACGTGGAACTGGTAAGGCCACGACTGTTCCCGCGGGATTACTGTTCCCAGTTTCTTGCCAAGTTGCTGGATGTATTGCGTGGTCGGGTCGGAATCTGGCAAGACTGGCATCTGCTTGTAGACTTCGGCCGCCGTCTTCAATCCCAGCTGTTCCTGTTTGTCCTTGCTCATTCCGGCATGCCCGGGATCAGGCAATGCCGGGGCTCGTGTGGCCTTAGCGGACCACGAGGGCATTGCGACCAAAAACACGCAGAGCAGGGCGACTGCTCGCGTCGGAGTTGCACGGTTCATATTTGGCACTCCCTTCCTTTGCTGCAAGATGGATGCTGAGCGCACACACTCCGAAGCACGCCCGACTTCGCTATCCTAGGAGTGAGAAAGCTCGGGGCCCATTGGCGCTTTTCCCTATATTCATCACGTAAGAAACCCGGTTTTCAACAGCATTCCTGGTCGCTGTCTTGCGTCGACTGGGCTGGAGTAAATCTTTCGTGCTCTGGGCAAATCCTACCAGCCCAAGAGAATGCTCCACCTGTGTTTTTAACCACTTACGGACGGCATACGGCTTGCTCTACGAGAAACAGACGAAGTGGCGCGCAACGGGGTGCTTCAGAGAATAACTTCGGCCAGAGGTTTTCTGTGAGCACCCCTTGCTTTATCAGATGACGCCCGTCAGTCCTTCCCCCGACAGACAAGAAGCTCTCCTCTCGCGAGGAGAGCTTAATTTTTAAGGGCCGAAAACCAGCGCCGCACCGTACGCCGCTACAAAGCCCTGTGATTCCTTGAGGCTACGCCAGGGCGACCTGCTGCTTCACATCAATTCCGGCGCTCCGCAGGAGCTTGGCCACGGCGTCCTGTTTCAGCCGCGAAGCATCGAATTCCACACGTACCGTTCTTTCTTTGTGATTGAAACGCACGCGGCGAATTCCGTAAACCTCCCGCATGTTGTCGATCGCCTGCAGTTCTCGCTCTCCCGGCAGCGCACCGTAGCTGAAAACCACGTCGAGATAGGTCATTCGCCAAAGCCCTTCTGTAAGATGTTGAATTGCCGACAGTACTGCGCCGGATGAATCCAATATAGAGCATCGGGTATCGAACCGCATAGTTGGCGAGCCAAACGGCGCACCTTCGAACGACATGAGCGCACCCGAACCGACGACCGCTGTTGAGCGAGACCCCGTCTGCGGGATGAACGTGAACCCCGCAACCTCGAAGCACGTCCATAAGCACGCAGGCAGAAGATTCTATTTCTGCTGTGCCCATTGCGTGGAAAAATTCAGATTAAATCCCGGGCAATACTTGGATAGCCCTCGCTCTTTAGGCCTGGTCGCGCTGGGAATGCCGAAAGCCTCTCCGCCCGCTTCTGCGGAGCGCGATCCTGTGTGCGGCATGAGTGTCAATCCCGCGACTTCGAAATTCACTCACGAATACGCCGGAAAGAAGTACTACTTCTGTAGCTCTCTGTGTCTCGAGAAGTTCCGGTCATCACCGAAGACCTATCTCGATGTAGCGGCTGCCCCGAATCAACCTACGCTGCCGGCGCAGACACACCATCGCGAGGTTCGAGGGCCAAGAGATGACGCCCGCTCCTACGTTTGCCCGATGTGTCCCGAAGTGCGAGAGAGCAAGCCGGGTGCTTGTCCTTCGTGCGGAATGGCCCTGGAGCCCGACCTTCCCACGGCCGCCTCGCGCACTGAGTACACCTGCCCGATGCATCCCGAGATCGTGCGTTCCGAGCCCGGATCCTGCCCCATCTGCGGCATGGCCCTGGAGCCGCGCACAGTGACAGCGGCGATCGACGAAAATCCGGAATTGCGTGGCATGTCTCGCCGCTTCTGGATCAGCCTCGTACTTACGGTTCCGCTTCTTGCCATCGCCATGGGAAGCATGATCTGGCATGGAGTGCTGGGCGAGTCGCGCAATCTGCTCTGGATTGAGTTCGCGCTGTCCACGCCTGTAGTCCTCTGGTGCGGCCTGCCATTCTTTCAGCGCTTCTGGACCTCGCTCGTCAACCGCAGCCCGAATATGTTCACGTTGATTGGTCTGGGCACGGGAGTCGCTTACCTGTATAGCGTCGTGGCGACTGTTGCTCCGCAACTCTTTCCCGAGTCGTTGCGTGCGATGAACGGATACCCGGATGTCTACTTCGAAGCCGCCGCGGCGATCACCGCCCTCGTCCTTCTCGGGCAAGTCATGGAATTGCGGGCGCGTAGCCGCACCAGCGCCGCCATTCGTGCGCTGCTGGACCTGGCCCCGAAGACTGCCCGCCTGATCTCGGATGATGGCTCGGAAAGAGACATCCCGCTGGAGCAGGTCAAACCCGGGGATCGCCTGCGCGTGCGTCCAGGAGAAAAAGTTCCGGTGGACGGAGTCGTTCTCGAGGGCCACAGCTCGATCGATGAGTCGATGATTACCGGCGAGTCCATTCCGGTCGAGAAAGAAGCGAACAGCAAAGTCATTGGTGCGACCATCAATGCGACCGGGTCCTTTGTCATGCGAGCGGAACGCGTAGGCTCTGAAACGCTGCTCGCTCAGATCGTGCAGCTCGTAGGACAAGCCCAGCGCAGCCGCGCACCCATCCAGCGGCTTGCAGACCGCGTGGCCGCGTGGTTCGTTCCGACCGTGGTGGCGGTTTCGGTGATTACCTTCATCGCTTGGATGCTGTTCGGTCCGCAGCCGCGCCTGGCTCATGCGCTGGTCAATGCGGTTGCTGTTCTCATCATCGCCTGCCCCTGTGCTCTCGGTCTGGCTACGCCCATGGCGATCATGGTGGGCACCGGCCGCGGAGCGCATGCCGGAGTGCTGATCAAGAACGCCGAGGCGCTTGAGATCTTGGAGAAGGTCGACACACTAGTCGTTGATAAAACCGGCACACTTACGGAGGGCAAGCCGAAACTGCTTGCGATGCGCAGCGTAGAGCCCGGACGTGAAAACGAACTCCTCCGCCTGGCGGCAAGCCTGGAGCGTGCCAGCGAGCATCCGCTCGCATCCGCCGTGGTCGCCGCAGCTGCAGAAAGAGGACTAACGCTATCCGTTGCTACTAACTTCGAGTACGCCCTCGGTAAGGGCGTGTCTGGCACCGTAGATGGAAAGCGGCTGGCAGTTGGGAACGCAGCGCTGATGAAGCAGGCAGGTGCAGAGATATCCACGAAGCCAAATGACGGAACCACATTGTTCGTGTCCATAGAGGGGCGCTACGCAGGCGCACTCACCTTGGCCGATCCCATCAAGGCTTCCACTCCTGAGGTACTGCGCGGGTTGAAAGAGCAAGGACTCCATCTCGTCATGCTCACCGGTGATAGCCGCGCGACTGCTACTGCCATCGCGCAGAAACTGAATTTGGGCGAAAACGAGTTTGAAGCAGAAGTTTTGCCCGAGCGCAAAGCCGACGAAGAGTCGTCGCCATGGCCGGAGACGGAATCAACGATGCTCCCGCCCTCGCCCAGGCCAACGTCGGTATCGCCATGGGCACGGGCACGGACGTTGCCATGGAAAGCGGCGGCATCACTCTGGTGAAAGGCGACCTCACAGGGATTCTCCGCGCCCGTAAACTCAGCCAGGCCACGATGCGCAACATCCGCCAGAATCTATTCTTTGCCTTCATCTATAACGCGATCGGGGTGCCTATTGCCGCGGGGATTCTGTACCCATTCTTCGGAATTCTGCTCAGTCCGATCTTTGCTGCCGCAGCGATGAGCTTCAGTTCGGTCTCGGTGATCACGAATGCGCTACGGTTGCGGCACGCGAAACTCTGACGTCAACTGGAGGTGACGCTATCTGATCCCTACATAGATGTCGGCCTGCAAATTCTGCGGATCCCTCGCGCGTTCGTCATAGACTTCGTAATCCGCGCGATACACCCGATCTCCTCCCACAGCTGACTTGGGGAGGGAATTGATGCGGATCCAGGTTTCAGGCACGACTTTGGATGCGGGGCCCTTCTCGGTGGTGAATACGGCGAATTTGCCGGCGGGAATCTTCTTCGCGATCACCCCGGCAGGTAGTCCTTTATCCGAGGTCACGCGTGCTCCCAGCAGATACGTGTACTCCCCATCTTTGTCGCTGGCGTAATCGGTATAGACCGCCACAATGGATGCATCCGCTTTGTTGGGAATCTTCGCCAATGTGCCTTCCTGCAGCAGGCGCGCCCATTGCTTGCCAATTACGCCGTCAGCGGTCATCTCTTTTGCGTTGCTGGTGCGCACGGCGATTCCTGCCACCATAAATTCGGGCTGCTCCACGATCTTTGGACTCATGCTGTTGTCCGCCTCGGCTTTCCTCAGTTGTTCCGCGCCGTTCTGGCTGGAGAGGCCATTCAGCAAGTCGATCACTTGTTGATCCGTCCAATCCACCGCACCCAGGAACTTGTGCTGAATTATGCCCTTGCGATCAATGATGTAACTTTCGGGAAACTTGAAGGTTCCGTAGGCTGCATTCGTCTTCCCGCTTGGGTCCCGCACGGTCAGGAGGTTCACATTGTGATTTTTTATAAACTGCCGGTAAGCGTTCTCGTCCACATCCACGCTGACTGCAATCACGGTGACTCCCTTCGCCTTCATGCGCCGTTGCATTTCCACCAGTGAAGGAATTTCCTGCACACACGGCGAGCACCAGGTCGCCCAGAAGTTGAGCACTATGACTTGCCCGCGAAACTGGCTTAAGCGGACGTTCTCGACCGAGAAGGCGGGCGCCGCCGATCCCACCCTCGGCAGCCGCGATCGGCTCTGGCACGCAGATAAGCTGAGGCAGCACAGCACCGCCGCCAGCCACCGCCGTACACAGGGCAAACGCAGCACGCGGCTATAATAATGGATTCAGTTTTTGACTACTCTTCGAAGGCATCGTTTCACCGCTCCAGAATTGCCAGATCAGGCCTCGCTTACTGTAGCCTGGACCAGTGAAGCGGTCTCTTTGCAGGTGAGAGTCTGTTTGTAGAGATGACAACGACGCAACCAACGCAGCCGGAAATCTCGATCATTATCCCAGCTCGCAATGAAGAAGCGAGTCTTGCGTCCTGCCTGGAATCTCTGGTCGGTCAAACCGCTGTCTCATTTGAAATTATCGTGGTCAACGACCACTCCGCCGATCGCACCCGCGAAATCGCCAGCTCCTTTCCGAACGTAGAGGTGATGGACGCCGACCCGCTTCCTCCCGGCTGGACGGGAAAAAATAATGCGCTCATCGCGGGAGCGGCGAAAGCCAGAGGAGAATGGCTCCTGTTCACTGATGCCGATACAGTGCATCGACCAAGCTCGCTGGCCGGTGCCCTGAATGAAGCCAAGGCAGGCCACGCTGCGCTTCTGTCTTACTCCCCCGAGCAGGTGGTGTCGGGATTCTGGCAAAGAGCGGTGATGCCGGTCATTTTTGCGGAACTGGCTGCGCATTACAGGCCCACAGAAGTCAACGACCCAAATTCCCCGGCGGCAGCCGCGAACGGACAATACATTCTGATCAGCCGCGAAGCTTA
>QHVR01000466.1 GCA_003223595.1 Acidobacteriota bacterium | reverse complement strand
CCGCGATTTGGCGCGACAGGACCAGACCAACGCCGCTTCCGCTGGGCTTGGTGGTGTAAAACGGGGTGAATACGTTTGCCGGATTCAGAAGGCCCGGGCCCTCATCTTCGATCGCCAGTGTGACTTCCTCCCGGTCTGCATCCCAGCGAACGACCACTCCATTCTTCTGCGATGCAGCTTTGGCCGTTTGTTCCTCCGCCGTCCGTGTCTCCAGAACGGCGTCCGCCGCATTCCGAATCAGATTGATCAACATTTGCTCCAATTGATCGGGATCAGCCTGGAAGGCCAGATCGGGACCGGGCTCCACGCAGACTTTGAGTCGAGTCTCAAGTCCGGCGGCGCGCGCCACCAGCGGCCCCAGTGTGATTTCACGAAGGGCCGGGGCAGGCATTTGGGCTAGGCGCCGGTACGCTTCCAGAAAGCGATGCAATGAGGCCGAGCGCGCCTCTATGATCTCCAACCCACGCTGGACATCGCTGCGCACCTCAGGATCCATAGTGGTATTCGAAACCCGCGAGCTGAGGCTTCCCGCGATCGATTTGATCGGGGCCAGAGAATTGCTCAATTCATGCCCCAGCACGCGGATGAGGCGCTGCCACGTGCGCCGCTCCTCCTCGCGTAACGCGCGGCTTACGTCTGAAAGGACGACAAGAGTGTGGGGCACGCCGCTCTGCCGGAAGGAGCTGCGGCGCAGCAGCCATCGCGCCTGCGAGTCGTTCAAGCTGAGTTCCACCAGGCTCTCGTTATCCGCCGCCAGGCATGGCTGCAGGCCAAGTTCGGTTGCGTTCCTTCCCAGCAGACGCGTTTTCGTTTGCCGCAGCAGCCGTTCTCCGGCTGGATTTACCAGCCGCAGCCTGGATGCCGGGTCGAAAGTAAATAGAGGAGCATCAATTTCGTCGACCACGCGCTGCAACAGTGCCGTGGCTTCTACGGACCGCAGTTTCTGATCCGAGAGCATATCGGCCAGGGCATTGACTTCCAGGGACAATTCTCCGAGAACGTCATTAGGAGAGGCGTTGCGCGCGCGGAACGAGTAGTCCTCCTCCCGAAGCGAGGAGATGACATTGGAGAGCGTCTGTAAAGGTCGTGTCGTCTGCTCCTGCAGGGCTAAAGCCAAAATCCACCACACAAATAGTTCAGCGCCGAGGATGCTTAGGCGGGTTTCCAGGCTCCATGGTTGTAACCACACCAGCACGCCCGTCAGCAGGAGCCCGGGCAGCGCCACGAGGAAAGAGTAGAGACTGATTCGATGTTCGTAGAGGAGCCGGTGTTTTCTCCGCGGGCGCGACGTCTGGCCTCCGGAGCTAAACGCCATACTTCTCCATGCGCCGGTAGAGCGCTCCGCGACTCAAGCCTAGCGCTTCGGCTGCCTGGCTAACGTTGCCCTGAAAGCGTTGCAGCGCTTTGCGGACCAGCACGGCTTCCACGGCTTCCAGGCTGAGTTCTTCCATGTTCTGCGATTGGACGCGCGGCGAATTCAGGGAGAGATCCGCGGGCTGGATTTCCCCTGTCCGGCACATCAGCACGGCGCGCTCGATGGTGTGCTCCAGTTCGCGGACGTTTCCCGGCCAGGAATATTGCTTGAGAGCAAGCAACGCCGCGGGATCAAAACTCTGTACCGGCCGGCGGTATCGGGCGGCATAGCGTCCCAGGAAATGAGCTGCCAGAACAGGAATGTCCTCCCGCCGTTCGCGCAGCGGGGGTACGTGAATTTCGACCGTATTCAAGCGAAATAGAAGATCTTCGCGGAACTGTCCCGATGCACAAGCTGCGGGGAGATCTGTATTCGTTGCTGAAAGAACGCGGACGTTAACCTTGCGTGGGCGCGACGAGCCGACACGCTCGATTTCACCTGACTCTAAAACGCGGAGCAGCTTGGCCTGTTGGCGAAGAGGAACATTGCCGATCTCGTCTAGGAATATCGTTCCTCCATCCGCCAGTTCGAAACGGCCGATCCTGTCGGTACGAGCATCGGTAAATGCGCCTTTTACATGGCCAAACAGTTCGCTCTCGAAAACGCCGTCCGGAATTGCGCCGGTATTTACCGCCACCAAGGCTCGGGAAGCCCGCGGCGAGAGCGCGTGCAAGGTCTGCGCCACCACCTCCTTGCCCGTACCATGCTCGCCCGTGATGAGGACGTTCGCATCAGATGGGCCCACCCGCGAAATCGTATCCATGACTGCTTGCATGGAGGGAGCGCTGGCGATGAAATCCGGCCTGCCTTCGGCCCGTAGCAGGCGATTCTCGGCTTCGAGCCGCGCCGCACGCTGCAGAGCGCGATGCAGTTCCACCTGCGTGCGAATGATCGAAATGAGACGCTCGTTTTCCCAAGGCTTTTGGATAAAGTCGCGAGCACCCCGACGCATAGCCTCGACCGCCAGTTCTACGTTGGCCCAGGCGGTCATCACGATCACCGGGACCGTGGCGTCGAGCGAAACGATTTGCGACAGGAGATCGAGCCCTTCCTGGCCGGAAGTCGTGTCGCGCGTATAGTTCAGATCGATCAGCACCGCGTCATACGAGTTGCTGCCGACAGCTTCGGCCACTTTTTCTGGAGAGCGGACTTTGTCTACGCGATATCCTTCGGGACGCAACAGAAAATCGAGCGCCTCGAGGATATGTTCCTGGTCGTCGGCGGCGAGAATACGAGCGGGAGCCGAGGACTCCCGCCGAAACGCTGTGAGGTCAACTTCTCCGGACTTGGCTGTGGTCGGCATGTTTATTAGGGAATACGCTGCGAAACTGCGCCGGCGATTGCGTCCTGAATCAGTATGCCATTATGTTCCAAAGTTGTGCCCGTCGCGCGATCCAGCTCAACTTTGGCTTTGGCATAAATGGTCATCGCATTTACCAGATCCAGCTGCGCCAACGCCAGGTCGCGCTGGGCGGACAGCGTCTGGTAGCTAGAGCCCGCTCCCAGATCCTGCTCCTTTTTAGTGATATCGAATGTCCGCTGGGCTAAATCTCGGGCTTTGCGTGCGGCTTCGACTCGTGCTCCCGTCTGATCGAGCGCGAACTGCGCATTGCGCACCTCGATCCGCACCTGCTTCTTGAGTTGCTCCATGCGCAACTCAGCTTGGCGGTACTCCAACTCGGAACGATACTGATCCGCTTTGGCAACCCGGTTCCTGATCGGGATGTTCAGGTTCAGGCCGACATAATAGTCCGGCGCAGTGTTATTGAAGGCATTCAGCAGAGCTCCATTAAAATCCGTGGGCACGGTGGACACATTGGGTCCGAGTTGGGTGGTGTCATAGATGGGATTCAAAGGCCCCGCGAGTCCGGATCCGCTATAAAAAGCCACCGCGGAGAGGGAAGGTAATAAGGCGTTTCTGGCGGCGCGGCGGCTGATCTGGCGGTTCACAAGATCGATGTCGGTCTCGGCAAGCTCCGGACGATTATGCTGAGCTTCCTTAATCAGGTCCTGCACCGGTTCAATCGCCTCAATCGAAACTGTCTGGATGCGATCGGTTGGAATCACCGGCATTGCCTCCAGCGTGGGATCATCCAGGCTCTTCGTAATCGCATTCTTCATGAGCGTTTGCTGCAGTTGCAGGCTGGTGCGGGCGACCGTCAGTTCCTGTGCGCGCTTTGAGACTTCAGCTTCCGCGCGCAACACGTCCATCTCGGGAATACTCTGCAACTGCAACTGCTTTCGGGCGTTCTCGAGCGTCTGTTGCGCGAATGAGTAAGACTGATCATTGACTTGGGTCTGCTCGTATGCGCTGACCAGATCCCAATAAATGTTCTCGATCTGGGTGACGGTCGCGATCACCTGGTCTTTGAAACCAATGTCGGAGATCTTCTTATTGTTGCGGGCTATTCGAAGGTAGCGCAGGTTCGGACCAAATCCGAAACCCGCCAGCAGCTCTTGTTGAATCTGGAAACGGAAGGTGGAATTCAGGGTGGGAGAAAGATTAAAAAACGGGCTATTCGTCGTCTGCCGCGAGTTGGCGAATTGGAACGTGATATTCGTCCCGGTGGGAAATGATTGCGAAAAATTCGCGACGACCTGACCTGTGTTCAGTTGCAGCAGCGGTACGCCATAAATCTGCCGGTTGGCCAGCGGAGTGGTCTGATGCTCGACCCCACCATTCACATTCAACAGAGGATCGAATGACGAGACTGCAGTTCCTGCGCCTAGGGTGGATTGAACCAGGCCCGAAGCTCCGGCCCCGGCACCTCCTGCGCCGCCGGTTGTGCCGCCGGCACCTGCTCCCGGAGCGCCCGTGCCAAAGCCTCCGACACCACCGCCGGGAGTGCCTTGCACCACGCCCGTGTTCACGCCACGAAAGAATCCGCCGGCTTTGGTTCGCAGGATATCGGTGTTGGCGATCGGAAGATTGTAGCGGGCAATTGCCAAGTCGAGATTGTCCTCGAGCGCAAGATCAATCGCATCTTTCAAGGTGATATACAGAGTTCCATCCTTAACCAGCCGATCCAGCCGACCGGAGTTCGACAGCGCCGGTTCAGGAACGGTGTCCGGCTCATAGGCGTGCAATGGATTGCGCGACTTCGGCATTTCAAACTGCAGCCGCATGGCACCCCGCCCGGTGGAGGCTTTCTCTCCAGAATCGGTCTGCGGCATGGTTTGCGCTGAGCACGCGGCCGCAAGGAACGCGCACCCGGCCATCAACAATCGTAGGATTCTTCGGG
>QHVR01000465.1 GCA_003223595.1 Acidobacteriota bacterium | reverse complement strand
TTGTAGCCGATTTCGCTGGTGTAGAAGCCAGTCAGCGTGTAGTTCCGCATGAGCAGGAAAAACTTGCGACCATCTCCATCGGCAGGACTTGTTTTGTTCTTGTAGGCAAGTGGGGTCAATAACGAATTCTGCTGGTCTGAAGTCAGTTCCAAGAACGCTTTGCCGTTGATCTGTTCGGATCTCGCGTTGAGCCAGCCCAGGCCCATGCGAAATGGGTATTGGTCGTCTGGAGTGTGAGCCACCATGAAGTCAATGAATTCCGCGACGCCCGCTTCTTTGGCTCCCAGAGTCGAGTCGCTCGGAATGATGATGTCGGCCAGTCGCTCGACCAGGGAATATTCGGCGGGCGTAAAGAACTGCGGTTGATAGTGCGCGGGTTTGATTTGAAATGCCGCGTTTCCAATGTGCCCGCAAGCAAGTCCCCACTTGCTGAATCCGGGGAAGTGCGCAGCCGCCGCAGCGGTCCCGAGAATACGCAGTACTTCCCGCCGTTGAATGCCTTGACCTGCCATAGCTTGCACGACCTCAGATGGAGTCCCGCCCTCATGCTCGAGGGCTGGCCGTTTCACGAAAGAAATTTGATGGTTTGCTCGACCATCTCGCTGGTGGGCTTGTAGGGATCGCCGGGAGCGTCATATTCAATCGAGCAATATCCCTTAAAGCCGTGCTTCTTCAGGATGCCGAACGTCTTTGCCATGTCCACGTGAGTGGGCCTGCCGTGTTCATCAGGTTCGCCCTCCTTTACATGACAGATCCCGTAGGCGTGCGCGAACATCACTTCCATCGCGCGATCCTGAAAGGCCTCATCGTGTGCAGCCAGCGAGTTCCCGAAGTCGGGCAGGGCGCGCAGCCACGGGCTGTTCACCTTCTCAATGAGCTGCACGATGAAAAAGGGATCTTCACTGATGGGATTGTCGTTTTCCAGATGTACAACGACATTTTTCTTTGCCCCATTCTCGGCCACACGCGCGAGCGTGTCGGATGCGCGTCCCACGTCGGGCTGCGAATCCTTGGCGGCATCGATGTGCGTGCGAATGCTCGGCGAACCAAGCGCCGCGGCGACGTCGATCCAGTGGTTCGTCGCCTCCACCGCCTTTTGGCGCACCGATGCATCGGGCGAATACTGGCTGTACCCACCATCGACCGCGATGTCGACCACCGAAGAGTGAGCCTGCTCGACTGCAGTGCGGAACTGCTCCAGATATTTCGGGTCGGTAGACGGGAAGATCGGACTCCAGGGTTCGATGTGGTGAATATTGAACTTTTCCGCCACATGCGCCGCGAAGTCTTTCAACTCCATTTGCTGATCGCGTGGAACTTTGCTGGGAGTCTTCCCGTCCCAACCCTTCCAGCCCACGATAAATTCACGAAAGGGATACGCTGCCACGGCGACCCGCTGTCTGGGATCAGTTGGGAATTTGATGGAAGGTCCGGACGAATCTGCCCATGAAGCCTGCGTCAAGAGATAAGTACCTGCTGCTGCACCTGCACACTGCCCAACGAATTGTCTTCGTGTAGAAGCGCTCATGCGCGGCAGTTTACCAGAGATCGTCATCATGCGCGGGCGTGCGCCCGATGCGACCAAAATCCCGCGTATCGTCGATCAGAGACTTTCGATTCCCAAACGGACGAAAACGCACGAAGATCAGATTTCCGACCGGATAGTTTCCGTAAGCAGCTTGGAGTGATGCAGGAGTGGAATAGATTGTGAACTGTGTTCCTAGGCCAGTTGCCACGTGGGGCACGAGCCTCAGGTCGCGCTCGTAACCTGCCGTGCAGGCCTGCACGCGACCGGCGATGCGGCGTGCCGTTCTGCCCGTGTACGGTCACCGGTGTCTTCGGATAGGCTACAATGATCGGTCAGGAACCTAAGGCTTTCCGTCCCTGCTACTCGATTCAAACGGCCTTGATCCCGAGATTTATCCATCGCTCGCGTGTAACTTTCATCACGCTTCTCTTTGTCCTCGCCGCGGCCCATCCGTCGAATGCGGCGCAGGAGATTCAATCCTCAGTTAACCCCAGTCCAGCCGCTCGTGTGGACCTTTCCTTGATCGGATACCGCGCGCCTTCGCGGATGGATCGTCTCTCGGAAAACCAACCCGCCGTCACGCTCGATTTTGTCGACGACACTCACGTCCTGCTCACCTTTAACCAGAAGAAACTCTGGCAACGGCTCCCTGAGTGTCCTCCTGAGCACCAAGACCGCCTGATGCAGGCAGCCATCCTGGAATTGCCGTCCGGCAAGGTTGTTCACGAGGCAGATTGGTACCTTCACGACCGCCGGCCTTATCTCTGGCCTCTGGATCCAGGCGAATTTGTTCTTCGTCGGGGCAACGAACTCTATCTGATTGATTCAAGTTTGCATGAAAAACTCCTGCTGAAATCTCCAGACACTCTCCTCTGGGTCACGGTCACTCCCGACGCGCGCCAAATCGTCATCGAGACTCCCAATCCAGCCAGGGAAGAGACGAATTCGAAATCTCAAAATCTGCCGAAATATATTGCGCAGTTTCTCGACGCGAGAACGCTGGTCTCGCAGCGAACGCTCCCGCTCAACGACATCATCGATCTTACGGCGACCAGCACCGGCTATGCCGATCTTGTTCACAAGAATGACATCTGGCTGCTTCGCTTTGGTCCGGTGCAGAAGCATCGCCACAATCTCGCTCGCGTCCGGTCCCAGACCGAGCCCAACGTCCTTTTCTCCAGCAACAACTCGCTTCTCATTGGCCGTTGTCCCACTCGAAACTGCGATTACAGCGTAACTGCTTTCACCCTCAATGGACGCCGCCTCTGGCAGCAACACTGGCCTCGTTATCGTTTGTTTCCGAACATCACGCGAAATTCCGACAGCAGTCGCTTCGCTATCAGTTCTCTTCGAATGGCTGCTGATCCAGCGGCAATTGCCGCAATACAAGCCGACCAAGGAAATGCGCTCCAGCCCGAGATCTCCCAACTCGACGTCTTCCAACAAGATCTGCGGGTCGTCGAAACCGCGAGTGGAACTCCTCTCCTGTCGCTGACAATTAGCCCCGCGATGATGTCGGCCCGCAACTACTCCATTTCTCCCGATGGCGGCCGGCTCGCGGCGCTCCAGAACGAAGCCCTGCAGCTATTCGATCTTCCGCAATCCAGTCAGGACGAGCAAACCAAATTCGCCCAGCTGAAGTCCGATCTTCCCGATTTTTACAGTGTCACTAGTGATCCGGACTCCACGCCGCTATCCGCCGAACGCGTTAGCAGTCTGCCAGAAGAGGCTGCGAATCCGACGAAAGATAACGCCGCGAATGGCACCAGCCCGCCCATCCCGGTCGGCACTTCACCTGAGCCCAGTTCTGCCGTGGGCTCGGATGCTGTCGCCACTATTCGCGTCACCACGAAAACTGTTCTCGTCGATGTGGTCGTCACAGATTCCAAGGGTCACGCGATTCCCGACCTTCGCCAGGATGATTTCCAGATTTCCGAAGACGGACATTCTCAAGACGTCGGCTCCTTCCGGGAGTTCAGCGATGGCGAGCCCAAGGCCGACGACTCCAGTACCACTTCCTCCGCAACTCCCAAGCCCCAGGCGCCGTCCCCAAACGTGTTTACGAATCAGACTCGTGTTCCCAATACGGGTGCCGTCACGCTGGTCCTGTTTGACATGCTCAACACTCCCATACAGGACCAGGCATACGCTCGCCAGCAGTTGGTCAAATTCATCCAGGCCAAGCCGAAGAACATGCAGTTCGCGTTGTGCACCATGGGTCTTGGCACAAACACACACCTGCGCCTGATTCAGGGATTCACGCCCAGCGAAACGGTTCTTTTGGCGGCCGCCAATGCTAGGAAAGGGACTCCAAAGGAAACTCGTTGGCAAGTCTCGAGCGCCGGAAACCTGAATAACGTCGACACGGTCGCCGATCTCGCGAAGGAGGGCCCAACGGGCGGCTTTCAAGGGTTGCTCAGCGCGTTGCAGCAAGGGCAAGCGGTCGAACAGGTCTCTGACACGGAGGAACGTTCGGCGATCACTCTCGAATCGATGATGCTGCTGGCCCGCTATCTTTCAGGAATTCGCGGACGCAAGAACATTGTGTGGCTCTCGGGTTCGTTCCCCATTGCGTTGTCTGCGACTACGACTTTCAACAACATCGCTCTCGACAACCCAAACTACACCGCGAAGATCAAGCGTGTAACCAATCTGATGGCCGAAGCGCAGATCGCGATTTATCCGGTAGACGTCCGCGGACTTGTCGGTGCCGGGCAGAGCGCAGCGGGCGCCGGCGGCATGGGAGGCCCGTCCTTCACCGGGTCTCAGGACTTTTCCGCCGGAAGCCTAATCTCTCCCACTCCTTCGATCCCGTCGGACATGCAGGCCCTCGCCCAGGAAGCCGCCGAACGAGACACTCTCTTGCAGTTCGCCACCGCAACGGGCGGAAAGGCCTTCTTCAACACCAACGGAATTCGCGACGCAATCGCCACTGCCGCCGAGCAGGGATCGAACTATTACACGCTCTCCTACAATCCCACGAACAAGAACTTCGACGGCAAGTTCCGCAAGATCAAAGTTCAACTCGCCCAGAAGGGATACTCGCTGCACTATCGTCAGGGATACTACGCGGACGA
>QHVR01000809.1:565-2160 GCA_003223595.1 Acidobacteriota bacterium | reverse complement strand
TCAGCCTCCCACACCAAAGAAGGTCTCGACCACGCGCAGGTCAGTGGTCTTCCTGTAATTGGGGAGGCTCTCGATGAACGTCCGGCCATATTGCTTTTTCAGAATGCGATTATCAAGCAGCACGAGAAGCCCGCGATCGTGCAGCGACCGGATCAGGCGTCCGAAGCCCTGTTTCAGCGTAATGACGGCGGCGGGGACTTGATATTGAAAGAAGGCATTGCCGCCTTCGGCATCGATTGCTTTCACCCGCGCTGCAACCACGGGGTCGCTCGGAACCGCGAAGGGCAGGCGGTCAATGATGACGCAACTCAACTGCTCTCCCTGGACATCTACGCCTTGCCAAAACGATGAAGTGGCGAATAGCACGGCATTGTGGGTGAGTCTGAATTCCTCGAGCAATGCGGTTTTGGGCGCATCCCCCTGGCGGAGCATGGGAAATTCCAGTTCGCCGAGAAGGCGATGGTACACATCGTTCATCTGCGCATAGCTGGTGAAGAGAACGAAGGCGCGGCCGCGGGTGATCTCCAGCAATTTGCGGATGCGCTCGGCGGCTTTGGTGGTGAATTGGGGGGTGCGCGGATCGGGCATATCGGGCGGGACGTAGAGCACGGCCTGGCTCTGATAATCGAAATGCGAGGGCAGGACCGTTTCGCGCGCGTGTTCCAAGCCGAGGCGCTTGCGGATGTACTCGAAGCCTCCGCCGACAGCAAGGGTAGCGGAGGTCAGCACGGCGCAGTCCAGTTTCGACCACAAGCAGTCGCGCAGGATGGGACCGACGTCGATCGGCGTGGCTTGCAGAAACACGTTCTGGCGCCCGCGGCTCCCTGGCGCTGAAGCCCTGTTCATGGTTGCGCCGGTTTCACGGCCGCCGCGACGCTCGATCCAGAAGACGGTGTTGCGGTCCTGCGCTTCCATCGCATAGGAGAGCTGCACTTGAATTTCTTGCGCGCGGCGGACGAAGTGGAACACTTCTTCCGGTTTCTGAGGCAAGCCTTCGAGTTCTCCCGCCATGCGAGTCAGAGCTTGATTGAAACCGAGGAACTCATCTCCATTTTCTTCCAGGAATTCGCGGCGGGTTTCGAAGGCGAAGCGTCCGTCGCCGGCAGGAAGCAAGGAGAAGAAAAGTTGCGAGCGGTCGCGCAGACTGCCCAGCGCGCC
The DNA here is from genome assembly GCA_003223595.1 of Acidobacteriota bacterium. Lineage (GTDB taxonomy): Bacteria > Acidobacteriota > Terriglobia > Terriglobales > Acidobacteriaceae > Sulfotelmatobacter. The sequence continues at coordinate 1,002 of QHVR01000809.1, read as the reverse complement.
CGAGAGAGAGGGTGACAGCATTTTATTACTCTGCATCGAGCGCTCGATGTCGCGCGCCAGATCTTCCACCCGCAGATTGCTTACGGAAATTCCAAAGTAATTGGCCGCCACATCTTCCACTTCATGAGCTTCGTCGAAGATGACCGCGGCCGCGTCGGGAAGGATGCCGGCGTCGGGCGCGCCATCGGCCTGCAACTTGATGGCGAGGTCTGCGAAAAAGAGATGATGGTTCACGATGATGATGTCGCTCTCCATCGCGCGGCGGCGCATTTCCGTAATGAAGCAGCGCTCAAACTCGCTGCACTTCTGGCCGGTGCAGGTATCGGCGCGCGCGTCCAGCTTGTGCCAGAGCAGGCTCGCCTCGGGGAGTTCGGCCAGTTCGGCGCGGTCGCCCGTGGCCGTATGTTTCTCCCATGCCGCAATGGCGCGGTATTGCT
>QHVR01000809.1:0-523 GCA_003223595.1 Acidobacteriota bacterium | reverse complement strand
GTTCCGGCCCTTCATGTAGCAGACGGAGAGCGTGCCGGTGCCTTGGGGCGGATCGACAGCCTGAGAGGCTGTCCCTACGTGGGCTCCCGGGGAGAGCGCTTGTTCCAGGAAGGGGACATCTTTGTAGAAGAGCTGCTCTTGCAGATTTTTTGTGCCGGTCGAGATGATGACTCTTTTCCCGGAGCGGATGACCGGGACCAGGTACGCCAGCGTCTTCCCCGTGCCCGTGCCGGCTTCGACGATCAGGTGACGCTTTTCTTCTAACGCTTGTTCAACGGCCTCGGCCATCTGCAGTTGGCCTCGACGGAATTCGTAGGCCGGGTGCATGCGCGAGAGAATTCCTCCGGGCGCGAAGAACTGGTACAGAGAGGCATCCCTGTCGCTTGCGGCCGGACGATTCGAGGCGGGCGGCGGAGGCTGAGTACTGGGGCGCACGGAGTCTCTATAATAGCGATTCTGGATGGGGCGCATCGGAAGGAGTCGACTCTTCGACTCGACCGGACGGCCGAGGGCGGCTGTTCTA
>QHVR01000464.1 GCA_003223595.1 Acidobacteriota bacterium | reverse complement strand
GACGAACCAGAGATTGCGGGAATCCGGCTTCGAGGTGCGTACGTTTTCAGGCAGCGAACTCTGCATTAATGGCAGCGGCGGCCCCACCTGCCTGACCCGCCCGCTATTACGCGGCTGAGACGGTTTTCTCAGCCTCCGTCGCGCTGCGAAGGGTCTTCTCTTCCGCTTTGCGGAAAGGAATCAACGCGCGTACTCGCAGGTCGCGCATGAATAGCCCTCCCCAGGCCAGCATGCCAAGAATCACCGGAAGAGGATACGTCGGATCAGCAATGCGCAAGCTCGTCAGGCACGCGGCTCCCAGCAGTCCAGTCATCAGGATGGCGCCGAGAACGGCCGTCGCAGGAATCACATAGGTGATCACGCAGATCAGTTCGATCAGGCCCACCGGTACGATCAAGCTGTCTGAAAGCCCGGCGCGGGCGAAGCCCTCGTGCACCGCCGGGAGCCTCATCAACTTCATCACGCTACCCATCAGCACGAAGAAAACGGGAAGCGCGCTCATGACTCGCCCCGTCCACAACGCGCCCTTTGAAACGGAATCCTGTGCCATAGTTTCTCCCCGCGAAAGAATCGACCCGAGAATTGCCTGATCTCGGGTCGCAATAGCCTATTACCAAGCGCAGTGATGCTGCAAGGCCTCTGTGTTCCTCTATGCCCTCTGTGGTGAGATGTCCCGGTTGGTATTATGGTCGTTCCAAACTCCAGGGTTGCAAAGGTCACGCAATGTGCTCTCTCGTATCGCGGCTGATCGTGTTGTGCTTCGCACTGCCCGCAGTAGTAGCGCCGTCGCTTCACGCCCAAGCCGCAGCATCGCCCGCGCTGATTCTTGATGCGGTCACCAATTCCAAGCCGCTGCCGGATGGGATCGAAGTCCAGGCTGGTCCGGCGATCATGCGAATCACCGCTTTGCGCGACGACATCATCCGGGTGCGCATCGCTCCCGATGCGCTGCCCGAAGACGCGTCCTGGGCGGTAGTTCCCGAGGCGCGCAAGTCCACAAACGTCCAGCCCGTCGACGAAAGCTCGTTCGTGGGATTCCGCACGGCGACGCTCGAAGTGCGCATCGAAAAGAATCCAGCACGCATCGTGATCCAGGATCTTAGCGGCAACGTGATCTTGGCGCCGGTCACCTTCCGATCAGGTGGATTCTCCGTACACAAGGCAATGCTGGGCGGCGAACATTTCTTTGGCCTCGGTGACAAGACCGGCGCATTCGATCGCGGAGGCCAGGCCTACACACTGTGGAATACCGATGTGGGGCCGCAAGAGTCGGTTGATCCTCTCTACAAAAGCATTCCTTTTTTCCTGGCCATTCATGAAACCCGCAGTTACGGAATTTTTCTCGACAACACCTGGCGCACTTGGTTCGACTTCGGCAAATCCGCACGCGATGCTTATGCTTTCGGCGCGGAAGGTGGGCCGCTCGACTACTACTTCATTTATGGGCCAAGCCCGAAGCAGGTAGTCGAGAAGTATGCCTATCTCACGGGTAAGCCTCCACTGCCGCCGCTCTGGGCCTTGGGATTCCAGCAGTCGCGTTACAGCTATTTCCCGGAATCACAGCTGCGGGAAATTGCGACTCGCCTGCGAAATGACAGAATTCCCTCCGACGTCGTCTACCTCGATATCGATTATCAGGATCGCAATCGTCCCTTTACGGTGAACACGAAGGCCTTTCCGGATTTTCCGGGGCTAGTCTCCGATCTGCGCAAGCAGCATCTGCACCTGGTCAACATCACCGATCTGCACATCGCGCACGCGCCCAATCAGGGATACTCGCCTTACGATTCCGGCCACGCCGGCGATCATTTTGTGAAGACTCCGGACGGCAGCGAGTTTGTGGGCGCGGTGTGGCCAGGGCCCGCGGTGTTCCCGGATTTCACTCGCGCGCAGACTCGCGAGTGGTGGGGAAGTCTCTACAAGGAATTCGTGAACGAGGGCGTCTCGGGATTCTGGAACGACATGAATGAGCCGGCGGTGTTTGATGGGCCGGGTAAAACGATGCCGACAAATACGCTGCATCGCATCGAGGAGCCCGGCTTCACCACGCGCACCGCGACTCATGCCGAAATCCACAACATCGTGGGACTGGAGAATGCCCGCGCGACCTATGAAGGTCTGTTGAAATTGCGTCCCAACGAGCGCCCGTTTGTGCTGACCCGCGCCACTTACGCCGGCGGACAGCGTTACGGCTTTACCTGGACGGGAGACAATGCTGCCACCTGGAATCATCTTCGCCTAGCGACGCAGATGGTGTTGAATCTCGGCGTCAGCGGCATTCCTTTCGTGGGCGCGGACGTGGGCGGCTTCAATGGCTCGCCGCCTCCCGCGCTGCTTACCCGCTGGATCGAGCAGGCGGCGTTCTCCCCCTTCTTCCGCGACCATGCCACCAAAGGCAGCCTGCCGCACGAGGTGTGGAACAACGGGCCGGAGCAGGAAGCAATCCGGCGTCGCTACATTGAGACGCGCTATCGCCTGCTGCCCTACTTCTACGAACTGGCGGATGAAGCCTCACGCACGGGGCTTCCCTTGATGCGCCCGGTGTTTCTGGAATTCCCGGAGATCTTCGAGCGTACGTATCCAGGTTTCGAAAATCTCGACACCGAATTTCTGCTCGGCCCTAGTCTGCTCATCGCGCCACCGCCGTTCGGCGAAATGGTGAATGACTATGCAGTGGCATATCCGCCGGGGCAGTGGTTCGATTTCTGGACGGGAGAAAAGATGCCGCCGCAGCCGCATGCGCCGTCCATCGCGGACGTGGTCAAAGCCGCACCTGGAAGCACTTTCTCCGGGCCTCGCAGCATTCATCCTGGGTTGGAGACGCTGCCGGTTTATGTGCGCGAGGGAAGCATTATTCCGATGCAGCCCGTGGTTCAATACACCGACGAAATTCCTGCCGGGCCACTCGAGCTTCGGGTATATCCGGGCACGCACTGCGCGGGCGCGATCTATCTCGATGACGGCCATACGTTCGACTATCAGCAGGGAAAGTATCTGCGGCAGAGCCTGACCTGCGAGTCGGACGCCAACGCGCTCCACCTGAAGTTCCATGCCCGTGAGGGCTCGTACGCTCCGTGGTGGAAGCTCATGGAAATTGTGATCTACGATTGGCCGGCAGCGCACGCGCAAGCCAAATTCTCCAGCAGCACCTATCCACTGAAGACAGCGTATGACGAGAAGCAGCACGCGTTGCACGTCATGTTGTCGGATGTGACAGGTGAGGCAGAGCTTACGGTGCGTGGCAGATCGGCTCATTAATTTCAACCAGGCCAGGTTTGAAAAGGTACAGCGTTGCGACTACCTGCTTAACCCGCTTGGCTTCGCGGTATTAGCGGACATACCCTTTTGCGGATTTGCCGCTGAAGCGATAACTTGCCTTTTTGTTATGACCAACTGCTCTCTCCTTCCATCTTGTCGCACGTCCAATAAAATGCGCGGGTGCAGGTCCGGCCTTTGCGAACACGGGCAACCGGTCGGGCTGAAGGGACCGAGGAGGATAGATGCAAGAGGGCAGAACGGTGGGGAATTTTGTGGCAGCGGGCCTCTGGGATATCCGCTACACCTTTCGCAAGATGGGCCGCGACCCCGGGTTTGCCGCCATCTCAATCTCGATTCTGGCGCTTGCGATCGGGGCCAACCTGGCCGTATTCAGCGTCGTAAACACCATCCTTCTGCGTCCCTTGCCGTTCCCGAATTCAAATGAGTTGGTATGGATCGCCCCGCCGCCGCAGAAGTGCGGCCTGTCGTGCTCGACCTACTCCGCCGACGCATACGACGAATTTCGAGCGCTAAGCCGTTCTTATCAGGACGTCACCGGGTATGAGGCTTTCACCAGTCCCGACAATTTGCGCCTGACAGGCCGCGGTGAGCCACAACCGGTCACGGGAATTGAAGTCATCGGCAACTTCTTTCAGGTTCTCGGCGTCAGGCCGCAAATGGGACGCCTGTTCACTCCCGAGGAGGCGCGGAAAGGTTCTCAACCGGTGACCCTGCTGACCAATGGTTACTGGCGCCGCCAGTTCGCCGGCGACTCCACGATCATCGGGAAATCTATCAATCTGAGCGGACGCGCGGTCACTGTGGTCGGAGTACTGCCCGAATCGTTTGATTTTGGCGCAGTGTTCTCGCCTGGGTCCAAGACTGATCTATTTCTCCCATTAGTGCTCGACGAGCAGCGCGACTGGGGAAACATCGTGACCCTGATCGGCCGCCTCAAGCCGTCCCTGAACATTGCTCAAGCGCAGGCCGAGGCACGTCTGGTGGAACCGAACCTCTGCTGGAATGTGAAATATCCAAAATCTTGCGGCGCTTATGTCGGTAAAGACAGTTCGATGCAACTGAGGACTCTCAAGGAATATGTGAGCGGCAGACTGCATCGCTCGCTGATCGTGCTGTGGTGTGCCGTGGCTGCAATTCTTCTGATCGCCTGTGTGAATCTCTCGAATCTGCTGCTGGCGCGGGCGGTGGCGCGAGGCAAGGAGTTTGCGGTGCGTGGCGCAGTCGGCGCAGGACGCGGGCGGATCATTCGCCAGTTACTGATTGAGAGCCTCGTACTCTCTGGAGCCAGTGCAGTTCTTGGACTCATAATGGCGGGCATCCTGCTGGCCTGGCTCGCGCACCAGGGATCGATTGCGCTGCCCCTGCTCAGCACACTGCATCTTGATGTGCGGGCGCTCGGCTGGACGGTACTAATCGCTGTCCTCGCCGCAATTCTGTTCGGCCTCGCGCCAGCCTTGAAGATCGCAAGTGGAAATCTTCAGGAGGCGTTGAAAGACAGTGGTCCAGGTTCCGGCCTGGGCCGGAAACACGAGCGCATCCGATCTGTCCTGGTGATCTCCGAGGTGGCGCTTGCCTGTCTGCTGCTGGTCGCGGCTGGCTTGCTGCTGCGCAGCTTCCTGAAAGTGCTTGATATCGATCTCGGATTTCAGCCCGATCGTGCCGCCTCGATCAAGGTGGAATACGACGATAGCGCTTCCTCCGAAGAAGGCAGCGCAGCAAAACGAGCAGTCATCTTTCAGCAGGTGCTCGCCCGCGTCACTGCGCTACCTGGAGTCGAGGCGGCGGGAATGTCAGACTACCTCCCGCTCGGTCGCAACCGCGCCTGGGGAACGCCGGTGCCAAAGGGTAAGACCTACCCGGACGGCGTCCTGCCCGGTCCATTGGTTTACGTGATCACCCCGGGATTCATGCGAGCCATGGGCATCCCAATACATGGCCGCGATTTTACCTGGGCGGACGACATGAAGAGTCAGCGGGTGGTGATGATCAATGCTTCCGCAGCTCATTTTTATTGGCCCGGGGAGGACGCTGTGGGCAAGATGCTTGTCAGTCGGGTCGACGGTCGCAATGAAATGACCGTCGTCGGAGTGGTGGATGACGTCCACGAGGAAAGCCTGGAGGGCGATCCGGGCTGGCAAATTTATTATCCTGCAACTCAGCAGAACCCCAGCGATGCCCAGTTGGTGATTCGCAGCAGTCTTGCGCCGGCGACGCTGGGTCCGACGGTACTTCGTGCTCTCCGGGAATTGAACCCTCTACAGCCCGCTGCCGAATTCCGCCCTATGCGAACGATTGTGGACCGAGCCGGTTCGCCCCGGCGCTTCTTCATGCTGCTGGTGGCTGCCTTTGCCGGCCTTGGATTGTTGCTGGCAGCCCTCGGCATCTACGGTGTGATCTCTTATTCCGTAACCAGGCAAAAACAGGAAATCGGTGTCCGCATGGCGCTCGGCGCCAGCACCGGTCGCGTGCAGAAGGATGTACTGTTCGGAGCATTGCGAGTGACACTACTCGGGATTGCGCTGGGCACCGTTGCATCCGTTGTATCGGCCCGCCTCATCGCCTCTCTCCTCTTCGCCACTTCTCCCTGGGACGGAGCCACCTATGGCGCGATGGCAGTGGCGCTGGTTGCGGTAGCCCTGATTTCGGGATATTTGCCAGCGCGGCGAGCCTCTCGCATTAATCCTGTCATAGCTCTGCGCAACGAGTGAGTGGGATACCAGCTTCTTTCTCGGCAGGGCGGCCGGGTGTTTCTTCCTGTTAAAATTGAAGTGCGATGCTTCTTCCCTTCGTCCGCGAACTCTTCACGGACGTTGAACAGCTTCCCGGCTTTGGGCGTGTAGCCTCCCACCTGAAAGAGGGCACGGGGCGGATTCGTGTCTCCGGGCTCTTACCCACCGCAAAAGCGCTGCTGCTGGTCCTTCTGCGGCGGGTGGCGGAGCGGCCTTTCATCCTCGTCGTCAATGACAACCGCGCGATTGAAGATTTTGTACCCGTGCTGCGTGGATTCTGCGAGCTTACTGCTGCGTGCGATCCGGAATCGATTGTCGGGCTGCCCGCGCGCGACGTCTTGCCGTTCCAGAATCTTTCGCCGCACCCTGAACTTCAGGAGGAGCGCGCCACCGCCTTGTGGAAGATTGCGACGGGGAAGGCCGGGATCGTAGTCGCCCCGATTGCCGCCACCGCTATTTTGCAGCGGCCGGCTGAGTATTACAGCGATCTGGCGCGCACCTTGCGCCGGGGAGAGTCCTTCGACCTGGAAAACCTGCTCGGACATCTCAACACGGTGGGCTACAGTTCCGCCGACGTGGTCGAAATGCCGGGTGAGTACGCAGTGCGAGGAGGCATTCTCGACGTGTATTCGCCTGAGGCCGAACGCCCAGTGCGGGTTGAGTTCTTCGGCGACGAGGTCGACTCCATTCGCCGCTTTGATCCCGCCTCGCAGCGATCCATGAACCCGATTGATGAAGCGCTGCTGCTGCCTTTGACGGAGACTCCGGTGAGCGAGCAACTGCTGGGCGCGATTCACACGCGGCTCTCCGGCAGGCGCATCACGGGGAATGAAGAGATGGTGGAGGCCGCCGTCCGATCTGGTGGCGTGACGGTGTTTCCGGGCTGGGAATTTTACGCGCCGGTCGCCGGGGCCGATCGCACTATCTTCGATCTGCTGCCCAATGCGGCGGTGCTGCTCGACGAACCGGATCTGCTGCGTTCGGAGTTCGACCGCTTCTGGACGCGGGTTGAAGAAGCACACGAACGCAGCGGCGTGGGAAATCTTGTGCGGCCGACAGACTTGTATCTTCCGCCGGAGGGATGGTGGCGGAAAGTAGAAACTCTGACCGGCGCCGATGTCGAGCATCTCGGGATCACCCGCAGCGAAGATGCGGACAGCACGGTGAACTTGCAGACGCAGGCCACTCCCCGCTTTCACGGCGCAATTCCGGCGATGCTGGAAGAAGTAAAGAAACTCACGGCCGCCGGCAATCAGGTTTTGTTCTCGGTTCCGAACACCGGCGAAGTCGAGCGCCTGGCCGACATCTTCACCGAGTACAACGTCAGCTTCAAACTGGGCAGCCGCACCCGGGGTGGCGAGAGCTACGCTGATGAAACC
>QHVR01000463.1 GCA_003223595.1 Acidobacteriota bacterium | reverse complement strand
ACGGCCCCACCAGAATTAGCGCAGACCATCTGAGCGCCGGAGAACTGACTCGAACTCTTGCTGCAAAAAATCCCCCAGTACTCACGGCAAAAGCCGACGTGAGTAATACCGGGTCACGACCGGCGAATGAAGTGGTGGAACTCTATGTTCGCCTCCAGGGTACGAGCACGGAGCAACCGGTGCGAGCGTTAAAGGGCTTCCAGACTATTGCGCTGGCCCCCGGAGAAACAAAGACGGTGAAGTTCGATGTGGCGGCAGAATCGTTCGCCATCTGGAATGATCGCAACCAATTGGCGGTCGAGCCTTCCAAGCTCACGGTGTGGATTGCTCCGGATTCCGCACATGGAACTCCGGCGCAGGCTGAAATTGTGCCGTAGCCTGGATGCGCTTTAGGTGCGCCGATCAGGCGCATGGGATAATCCGGTTTCTCCTGAGCCCGATGGCACAGAGAAGCACGTCAGGGGCAGCTTTGCACCCTGATCGTCGCAGATGCGTCGCAGCACGCCCGCCGCATTCATGTCTTCTGAGATTCACAGCCCGGGCAGTAGGGATAGTAGGTGTTCCCTTTATAGTCGAGCTCTTTCAAGCCTGCGGCAGAAGTGTAGTAGCCGCGAATCGCCTCGTTGCGAATCAATTCGAAAAATTTATGCAAGCTGGAATCTTTGCGTGTGCTGATCGAACGCACGACGTGCTGCTGTTCTGGGACGGCGAGACTCGCGAATGCGTTCCCGTGCTCATCCTGGCAGATTCTGTTCAACTCTGTAATGCCCTGGCGGACAATCGAAGCCGGATCGGCGGCCTCGATCTCTGCGACGGACGCTTCGCCAAAGTAGGCAACGGCAAGCGCGCGATGAAGCGGATCAAGGTTGCGCGCCGCCTCTCGCACTGCCTGCGCGGAGCAACACCACAGGTCAACCCACTGGGCAACCTCGTTCAGAGTGTTACCGGGCAAGTCGCCCAGAAGAGTGGAAATAAAGCCGGTAATCGTGTTGAAGTCTTCGGCCGAGAAAAATTGCAATGAGTGGGAGGCGCCGGCCTGCACGTAATCCGTCTCGCTTCCTGCCGCGGGAACTGGTAGATGATGGCCACTAAGCGCATGCACCAGGTGGTCGGGCGAAGGATCGTAAAGCCCCGGCGGCAATGAGGGCGCTTCGTTGCTGAAGAAGCCCAGAGGATACTCCGGAATGAGGCCGCTCACTCCGGCCAAGGCGACGGTCTCGCCCAAGCGCAAGAGCCACTGTCGCCGTGTGATCTGGGTAACGAGGTCCGAGGGGCCGGGCTTCACAGCTCACCTCGGCGGAAGGTCTCCGCGATATGCTCCCCGGCTCGTGCAGAGATCGCCATTATGGTAAGCGTCGGCTCGTAACAGCCTTGGGTCACAAACACCGAACCGTCTGTAACAAATAGGTTTTTAGCGTCGTGCACTTTGCAGTTCCGGTCGACTACGCTTGTTGACGGCCGGTCACCCATGCGTGCCGTCCCGCACTCATGGATATTCTTTCCAAAGATGCTCAGTTCGCTCTTTGGGGCAGCCACGTCGGCGAGCTTCATTTCGTCGAGGATGGCCGCGACATGACTTCGCATAGCCGACGCCATTGCCCGATCGTTCTCCCCATATCTGGCGTTGATGTGGAGCGCCGGAATACCCCACGCATCCTTCTTGTTGGGATCCAGCGTGACGAAGTTGTCCGCTCGGGCAAGGCACTCCCCCTGAGCTTCGATCGCGAAGTAATAAGGTATGTCCTTCTTGACTCGCTCGCGCCACCCATTACCAAACTCGGGCAGTAGGAAGGCATGGCCATAAACCTCCTGGCTGCCATCGCCGTCGAAGCGGTATCCGCGCAGGAAATTTGAATTGCGGTCTTTCTGGCCTCCGGCATTCACGTATTTGGGAATCAGGAATCCACACGGACGGCCGACCGGTTCCCGGTTCGAGGAGCGCAGGCTCGGCATGTAGCCGCCCCCACCCTCAATCGTGAAGTGGTCCATCAAATACTTGCCCAGCACTCCGGTGGAATTGCCGACGCCCTGCGGATGCGATGCAGTCTTTGAGTTGAGAAGAATCCGAGTTGACTCGAGCGCACCCGCGGCCACAACGATGGCACGTGCATACGCTTCGCGGTGCTCGTGGGTGAGACGGTCGATGTAATGAACGCCCTCGGCCCTGCCTGCGCGGTCCATGACTACGTGACTCACGACGGCATCGCTGACCAGTGTGAGTTTTCCAGTGCGGGCAGCCGCCGGAAGAGTCACGGATGGACTATTGAAGTAAGAAGCGGTATAGCAGCCTCGCTGGCATTGGTCGCAATAGTGACAAGCGGGGCGCCCGCGATGCTCTACGGTGAGGTTGGCGACCCGGTCCGGCATCACGCGCCAGCCAAATTTGTCTTCGATGACTTTCTTGGCTAACACTCCTCCGCAAGAGAGTTCCATGGGAGGCAGGAACTGACCGTCAGGCATCTGGGACAGGCCTTCGCGCGACCCGCTGACGCCAATGTAGCTTTCGACGCGATCGTAATAAGGCTCCAGTTCCTTGTAGCTGATGGGCCAGTCTTCGCCGTATCCGTCGCGGCTGGCGGCTTTGAATTCGTTTTCGCTGAAGCGGTAACTTTCGCGCGCCCAGCAAAAAGTCTTCCCGCCGACCTGCCGGCCGCGGATCCACATGAACGGCTTATCCGTCGGGAAAGTGTAAGGATGCTCCAGATCATTGACAAAGAACTGATGGCTGTACTCGTCGCAGGCGTAGCAGAGGCGCTGCACGGGTTGAGTCTGAAGAAGCCGCCGCTGATCTCCGAAGCCGCGAAATTTCAGCTGGTAAGGCCACACGTGCTCGGTGAAATCCCGGGTGGGAACGCGAGGCGGCCCGGCCTCCAGCATCAAGACCCTGAGACCACGCTCGGCGACTTCTTTGGCCACCCAGCCGCCACTGGCTCCCGAACCGATCACCAGCACATCAAAGACACTTTTCCGCGGCACAGCCATGCGGCTGACAGTCTAGCAAAGGTAGGGCATCAACATCGCGGTGCCTCTAGAAAGACGCGACCTACCGCGGATCAGGCCTCGCGCAGCGTCGCAACCCACTGTCTCAATTCCTGGGCACTCATAAAGTTCAAGATGCGATCGCCCCGAATTCCAGCCAGAGATGCTGCTGCCAGCGAATACTCCATAAACCGCAACTGCAAGGGATCGTGGGAATCTGTTCCCAGGGAAATGCGACAACCGGCCTTTTTCGCCAGCCTCAGTAGATGCACATTCAGATCTTGCCGATCCGGGTACCCGTCGATCTCGACCGCCTTATCCAATTCGGCAGCCAAGCCAAAGACTCGTTCCCAGTCCGCAGTGAGACCGAGGCGGAAATTGTAGATGCGCCCACGAGGGTGACCCAGAATGTGGATGTCCGGGTTGCGCAGGGCCAAAAGGTATCGTTCCGTCTGGTCCTCCTTCTTTCTGAGAGCGGAATGGAAACAGCCGAGCACGAAATCCAAGTCACCCAAAGAGCGCGGATCCATGTCACCATCGCCCCTGGGATTCAGATTCAGCTCGAGCGAATGCAAACCCTCCACCCTCAGTGCTTCGGCTGTCATGGAGGCATTCACCGCGTTGATCTCCTTGGCCTGTTCGCGCAACTGCTGCTCGTCGATTCCCCCGGCGATCTTTAATCCCTTGGAATGGTCCGTGATCGCGATGTATTCATAGCCTCGCGCGGCAGCGGCTCTCGCCATCTCCTCGACCGTTCCCGAGCCATCACTCCACTGCGTGTGCATTTGGAGATCGCCTTTCACAGCAGACGCGAATTTGGGATTCTTCGCCAATTGGCTGCGAGCTTGAGGCAGCGTCAAGAACCCT
>QHVR01000414.1 GCA_003223595.1 Acidobacteriota bacterium | reverse complement strand
TCCCGCACCTTCTTCGCCGTGGTAATCACTATGACGCTGACTAGCACCAACAGCGTACCCAGCACAGTCCGCGCCCCCAGAGGTTCGCCCCCGAACACATATCCCACGATCACGGCCACCACTGGATTCACGTAAGCGTAGGTTCCAACTTTTGTTGGCGACTCATGATGAATCAGCCACACGTACGCCGTGAAACCGATAATCGATCCCGCGACGATCAGGTAAGCCAGCGCCAGCCATGCCTTCAACGACACAGCCTGCGCGTGGAAGCCATGGAACTCTCCCAGCGACGCCGCCGTGATGGTCAGGAGGATTCCTCCGGCCAGCATCTGCGCTCCGGAACTCATCGCCTTTTCAGCAGGCAGCGGCAACTTGCGCGTGAGGGCCGAAGCCACTGACCAACTGACTGACGCAACAATGAGCGCGCATGCGCCTAGCGTGTCGATGGGAGTATCCCCGAACGTGACGGAGTGACTCACTAAAACCGTGACCCCGGCAACCCCCACCATGAGCACCGTGGCTAGGCGTGCAGTTAGCCGCTGCGTCTTCATGATGAAGATCTCCGAAAGCGCCATGAATACTGGAATGGTAGCCATCATGACCGCGGCAATGCCCGAGTGCACGCGACGCTCCGCCCAGAACAGCAGTCCGTAATCGAAGACAAAAATCAGAACCGCGAGGAGCGTAGCTGAGGTCCATTCGCGCGCCGTAGGAGATGAAGTTCCTTTGATGCGCATGCCTGCGTATAGAACTGCACCGGCGATGAGGAAACGGATGCCCGCAAGCAGGAATGGAGGAACCTCGCGCACGCCTACCCGAATCGCCAGGAACGTGGATCCCCAGACGAAATAGATAATCGCGAAGGCGAGCAAGACCTTCCACGCGCGCGGATGCGATGTGCTTTCCATAAAAACCAGAGCAGCGAAGCTTGAGCCCGATTAGATCATCGGCCCCGCGCAACGACGCAGGTTTCGAACATAAAAGTTTTTATGAGGACAAATCGGAAAAGAGAATCGCGGGATTGTTTACTTCTTGAGCAGGCTGGTATGGCTGGAGACGCACTGCCACTTTCCCATATCGAAAACCCAGGTATCGGTGAAGCGTCCCGTGTGGTCGTACGGCTTGCTTTTGTAAGTTCCCTGCGTGTGATACACACCGGTAATGACGGCGGTGTCGCCAAAGAAATTCATTTTCACATCCGAAATATTGGCCAGCGTCGGCTTGAAAAGGGGATCTTTAATATCGGCAAGAAATTTCTGCTTATCGCTGAGGTCGCCGTCCCACTCTGTGTTGACGAAGCGGCTGGATACCAGCGCATCGAGGGCAGCGGCATCGCGATGCACTTGAGCCTCGTTCCACATGCGTTCCAGGACCAGCAACTTGCTCTCGCGCGGATCGGACTGCTGGGCGGCCACTGAGGCCGAGAGCAGCGCGACAACCAGACAGCAGCAGAATTTGCGGATCATGACGTACACGTCCCCGAAGCCCCAAAATCACAGGATTGTGGAAAACATAACAGCGTGGGTAGGAACGTAGCACCGAAACGACACGGTGGGGAGTTACGAACGTCACTGAAAGCAGACTCCGGCGCAGGAGTTCTGCCACGAATCAGAATGCCCAGCGCAGTAACGTGGCTCCGACGGTGAATCCTGCGCCCACAGAGGCGAGCATAACCAAGCTTCCCTTCTTCAGCTTGCCTTGTTCGATGGCGGTATTCATCGCCAGTGGGATAGTAGCGGCCGTGGTGTTGCCGTAACGATCGATGTTGATGATGACATTACCATTGCGCAAGCCGAGGCGTTCGGCGGTCGCATTGATGATTCTCAGGTTTGCCTGATGGGGAATGAAGACGTCGATGTCGGAGCCTTTCAGGCCATTGCGCTCGAGCAACTTGAGGCAAAGTTCGGCCTGTTTGCGTACGGCGAATTTGAAGACCTGCTGGCCATCCTGATGCACGTAGTGCATCTTGTTCGCGACGGTTTCTTTGCTGCTGGGGTGGAGGCTGCCGCCGCCAGGCATATACAGGAATTGCCCGCCCGAACCGTCGACCTCGTGAATGAAATCAATGAAACCTTCCTCATCGTTCTCGGCAGGCTCGAGCATGGCTGCGCCGGCGCCATCCCCGAAGATCACGCAGGTGGCCCGGTCGGTATAGTCGATGATTGACGACATCACGTCAGATCCGATGGCCAGCACGCGCTTGTGCGCTCCCGTAGCAATGAATTGCGCTCCTACCTGCAACGAATAAACGAAAGCAGAACACGCCGCCGACAGATCGAATCCCCAGGCCCCCTTGGCGCCCAGCTTGTTTTGCACCACGCAGGCCGTCGAGGGAAAAAGCATATCGGGGGTGACGGTGCCCAGCACGATCAGTTCAATGTCGGCGGGAGTGAGGCCGCGCTGCTGCAGCGCTTTCTTTGAGGCCTCGACCGCCAGATCGCTAGTAGCGACTCCGGGGTCCACGATGTGGCGTTCGCGAATGCCTACCCGGCTGAGGATCCACTCATTGTTGGTATCGACCATGCGCTCCAGGTCGGCATTCGTGAGAAGGCGTGGAGGCACATAGGTGCCTAAGGCGCTGATCTTGGCGCGAATCGGTTTGTTCAATTAGATCCCCTGGATATGAATGTGAACATTGTGAAGGATGTGGCGCAAAAAAGTCTAACCGGAGAGCTCAAACGTCGGCCTTGCGCCTCATGATGAAAGCTGAACCTGTGCCCGTCTAGAATGCCCAGCGAATTAGCGAAGCACCCGAGGTGAATCCCGCTCCCACGGCAGCGATGAGCAGCAGATCGCCCTTTTTCAATTTCTTTTCTTCCAGCGCAGTTTGCATGGCAATGGGAATTGTTCCAGCAGTGGTATTGCCGAAACGATCGATATTAATGACGACCTTCTCCAAGGGCATGCCCAGTCGGTCGGCAGTGGCGGTGATGATGCGCTTGTTCGCCTGGTGAGCAATGAAGCAATCCACGTCTTTGCCGCTGAGATTGTTCTTCTCCAGGACGCGCTCGGTCATCTCCGCCATCTTCTTGACCGCATACTTGAAAACCTGCTGCCCATCCTGATGGATATAGTGCATCTTCTGGTTGACCGTCTCATGAGAAGCCGGATTCAGGCTGCCGCCGCCGGGCATGTACAGAAATTTTCCACCTGCGCCCTCGATCTGTGCGACGTGATCGATTACTCCTGCGCCATCCTCGGAAGGCTCGAGCAAAACGGCTCCGGCGCCATCGCCGAAAATGATGCAGACGGCACGATCGGTGTAGTCGGTCATAGCGGAATTCTTGTCCGCTCCGATCACCAGCACTTTCTTGTACTGTCCCGATTCGACGAACTTTACCCCCGTGTTCAACGCGTAAACGAAGCCCGAGCATCCCGCCGAGACATCGAATCCCCAGGTGTTCTTGATGCCCAGCTTGTGTTGCACCAGGCATGCGGTGGAGGGATACATCATGTCGGGCGTAACCGTCCCCACGATGATCAGGTCGACTTCCTGCAGGTCGAAAGGATGAGACTCCAGCAGGTTCTGCACTGCCAGCACGGCCATGTCGCTGGCCGCGACGCCCTTGTCCGCAATGTGGCGCTCCCGAATCCCGACGCGCTCGAGAATCCATTCGTTGCTGGTGTCGACCATCTTCTCGAGATCGGAATTGGTCAGGACGCGCGGAGGCAGATACGTGCCAAGCGCGCTGATTTTGGCGCGAACCGGTTTGCTCAATGCGGACTCCTGATTGGAGAAACTCAGTATTTTGAACGATCTGGAACGGAATGTCTAACGCATTGAGCCGAACGGCGCGGCTGATGGCTTAGAACGTGTAATCGGGGGGCTTGATGCCTTTGGCCCGCAGATAGACCTCACATTGCGCGCGATGGTGGGCCGTGTGGACGAACATGTTGAGGATCATCGCGCGGCCATCGGGATCAGGGCGGGCCTTCCATGAGGGAACGTGAAAGGTCCGCTTGAGCTGCTCATTGGTGAGGTTTGGCAGAACCTGCAGCACGTAGTCGAACGACTGCTCCAGCAGTTTCAGCGCACTTCCTTTGTCGCTGGCAGGTGGATTTTTCAGATCGATCGCGAAAGGCGTTTTCGCGCCGGTAATCTGGTTGAACCGGTAAGCATTCGCAATCGCGATGTGGTTGATTTGTTCGCCGAAGGTCATCTCCTCAGGCGCGGGCTTGAAGGTGTAAAGATCGGCCGGCATGGCGTTGGCGACATCCAGGGTGAATTGCTTCGAGATCTCCCAGTCGCGAACGAACTCTGGGACGTCCAGAACAGAGGTGACCTTGGCATCTTGAGCTGCCATAGTGCTACCAACAGTAACAAGGAATAGAACGACGGACGCAATTGCTTTGCACGAAGCTCTCACGGCGCCTCCCCGGTCGGTCAGATTCTAGACGTGCCACGGCCAGATGCGTGAGCAAAATTGGGCTAGGCTGCGGCGCGTTCCTTTTCGTGGTCCATCCACTCTCGAATGAAGCTGGGGCAGGAGATGAGTGCAAACCGGCAGTTTTCGCCATCGATGAGGTAGAACAGGGCTGCCCGGTCCAACTCTTCCAAATGCGCCAGGCTCAACAGCGGCCACAAACGGCATTCGATGGCGGACTGCACCAACTGCTCGAGATAAGCGAGATGTCCCTGAAACAGTTTTCCGGAAACTCGAATGGTGACGTGGGGAGCGGAATTGGGGGAAGCATTTCGAGTGTTCATCTCTCTCCTCGCAAGACGCTGGGTGAAAGTGCCGCGCCTCTTTCCTAAGATGCCCGGGAAAGACTTTCTTGCGAAAAGAGAGGTAAAGGGAGTGTAAAAACCGGTAATCAGAGGTGCAAGGACCAGGACCGGCCACTGGGGAAAAAAAATAAGCCAGACACCGGCGACTCACTGCACACGTCAGAGCCCGTTACCGTTGCTTCCTTCCGGACCTGGCGGGGTTGGCGGGAGAACGTCGCGTGAGACCGATGCCTGACCAAAATTATTCTAGCATCCGGATTCGCCAGCGCTTTGGCCGCCAACGTCAATGTGACTTTCGGTGCAAGAAATGTTGCGGGAAGCCTTCCTTTATTGGCGCGGATAACGAACAATGTTAGTTGGCGAGATCGCCCCTGAATTTAGCGATGGTCGACGAGTCAACACAATCCGGCATCATTCCCGTCCGCAAAGCTATCGACAAGTACTTCGAGCTTTCGTTGTACTTGCTTGTGCTGACGGGCTTTGCGACGCTGGCCGGCACCCGCGAGCTGGATCTGCCCTCGGTCCTTCTGACGGGCTCCGCGTTGGCATTGCGGGGGTTTTTGCTGGTCAAGCGCCGGCGGATTGTTATCTCCGAGCGCTGGACGACTCCGCTCTCGCTCGCATATTTCGCTTTTTTCGCGATTGATTACTTCGCGGTTTCACGAGCTTTTCTGCCAGCAACCATTCACCTGGCATTATTCGGCGTTGTGGTGCGGATGTTTTCGGTGCGGCGCGAACGCGATCACGTGACCCTGGCCATTCTCGCTTTTCTTATGGTGCTGGCGGCTGCGGTGTTGACCGTGGACAGTGCGTTCCTGTTCTCGTTCGCAGTGTTCATGCTGATGGCAGTGGCAACGTTTGTGCTCATGGAGATGCGCCGCTCGGGGCGCACGGCCAGCATCCACGCGCGGCATTCGAGGGATCCGCAGGAGCACCGGCATCTGGCCTTTGCGCTGGTGCGCTTCGTTCCGGTGCTCATGGGCCTGATCCTGCTTTGTGGCGCGGCCTTGTTCTTCGTCATGCCGCGTTTGTCGGCCGGGAACGTGGGCGGGTACACATTCGGTACCGATTTTTCCTCCGGCTTCAGCGATCACGTGCAGTTGGGGCAGATCGGCGAGATTCAGCAGTCGAACTCCATGGTGATGCACATCCAGATCGATGGAGACCGGACCGGCCGTTACGACTTGCACTGGCGTGGGATCGCTCTGGCGGACTTCGACGGACACATGTGGACGAACCGGAGGGAGCAGTTCCTGCTGGCTCGCCGCGTGGATGATACTTACGCTCTCTCCAAGCCCGATCCGATGGAAGGTCCAAGTTTAGCAACCAACCGGGAGAGCCTGATCCACTACCGCGTCATGATGGAGCCCATTGGAACCAATGTCTTCTTTCTGGCGCCGTGGGCTCATACGTTGCGCGGAGACTATCGCATGGTGGCCGCCGACGTTGGCGGAGCCGTATACGATTTCGATGCGCGGCGACTCATCAAACGCTACGAGGCGACGTCTGACATTGCGACGCCATCAGCGGGGCAATTGCGCGCCGCGGGACGTAACTATCCCGCAGCGATTGCGGCGAAATATTTGCAACTGCCCGCGCTGGATCCACGCGTGCCGCAACTGGCCGGCCAAATCAGCGGTTCCGCAAATGACGATTACGACAAGGCAGCTGCCATTGAGAACTATCTGCGCACCCATTTTGGGTACACGCTGCAGCTATCGCGGACCAAAGAGGCAGATCCTATTGCCAACTTCCTGTTCGTGCGCAAGCAGGGGCACTGCGAATACTTTGCCTCGGCCATGGCCGTCATGCTGCGCAGCCTGGGGATTCCGTCGCGAGTGGTCAATGGATTCCACAGCGACGAATTCAACGACATCACGGGAAGCTACGTGGTGCGCGCCAAGAATGCTCACTCGTGGGTGGAAGCCTATTTTCCCCGTTATGGGTGGCAGCTGTTCGATCCCACTCCGCCGGGCGCGCTCAGCAGTAGCCGTCACGGTTGGGGCCGGCTGGCACTCTATGTGGACGCCATGAGTTCGTTCTGGCGGGACTGGATCGTCAGTTACGACACTTCCCATCAATTCACGTTGGGCCAGGCGGCGATCAGCGGCTCCCGTTCCGTGTTCGTGGACTCGCGCAAGTGGGCGCTGAAGAAGTATGAGGCGATGCTGCAGTGGGCGCGCCGAAGCGAGGACCGAGTCGAACATTCTCCTGCCCGATGGGCTTTGGCTGCGGGCGCACTCGCAATTGCAATACTGCTGCTGGCCAATCTGCGTCGGGTTCTCCGGGGGTTGCATGAACGGTGGGTCAGCGCTCATCCGGAGCGCTCTCCCGAGCTGGCAGCATCGATCTGGTATGAGCGAATGGCGCGAGCGTTGGCGCGCCGCGGGGTGCGCAAATCGGCGTCGCAAACACCGCAGGAATTCCTGAGGAAGATCGACGACCAGCAGCTGCGGCAACCGGTGGCGCGGTTCACCGAGGTATATGAATCCGCGCGTTTCGGGAATTCGGTAGAAGACGCGTCCCGCCTGCCGGAGTTATACGCCGAAGTTGCTGCCGCTACACGAGACCGCTAGCGCCCGGGTTCAGGCGCAGCGATTCCACCTGCGGCTGCACGCTCATCTGCTTCAAATAGGCATCCACGCAAGCTGCAGCTTTGCGGCCTTCGGAAATCGCCCACACCACCAAAGATTGCCCGCGCCGCATATCTCCGGCAGCAAACACTCCTGGAACTGAGGACATGTAGTTCTCGTCGGTCGCGACGTTGCCGCGATTGTCAAGTTGAACTCCCAACTGCTCGATCATTCCTTTGCGCACGGGTCCAAGGAATCCCATGGCGATCAGGACGAGATCGGCATCCATGGTGAATTCCGAACCTGCAATCGGCTCAAATTTGGGGGGAGGGCCGACGCGCACAGCATGAAGTTGCTTAACGTTCCCATCGGCATCACCGGTGAATCGGCTGGTGGCGATGCTCCAGTCGCGGATTCCACCTTCTTCGTGAGCGCCTTCGATGCGCAATTGCATGGGCCAAAGCGGCCACGGAGTTGACGGGGAGCGCTCGTCCGGCGGTTTGGGCATGATTTCAAATTGATGCACCGAGAGCGGCTTCTGGCGATGACAGGTGCCGAGGCAATCTGCGCCGGTATCTCCGCCACCAATGATCACCACACGCTTGCCGGTCGCCAGAATTTCGACCGCGGGAGCAATGGTCTCGCCCAAACAGCGCTTGTTCGCCTGGGGCAGGAATTCCATCGCGAAGTGGATTCCCTTCAGTTCGCGGCCAGGAACCTGCAGGTCGCGTGGATGTTCCGATCCGCCGGCCAGTACGATGGCGTCAAATTCACGGCGCAGATCCTCGACGGCGACATTGTTTCCGACCTCAGCGTTGGCAACGAACTTCACGCCTTCGGCCGTCATCTGCTCCAGGCGGCGATCGATGATGTGCTTCTCCAGCTTGAATTCGGGGATGCCGTAACGCAGCAAGCCACCGATGCGGTCTGCTTTCTCATGGACCGTCACGTCGTGTCCGGCGCGGGAGAGCTGTTGCGCTGCGGCGAGTCCCGCTGGACCTGAGCCGACGATCGCTACTTTTTTGCCGGAGCGGCGTTTGGCCGGCTGCGGCCGGATCCAACCTTCCATAAATGCACGTTCGACGATGTTCTTCTCGTTCTGCTTGATGGCCACAGGCGGCGCATTGAAGCCCAGCACGCAAGAGGCTTCGCAGGGCGCGGGACAAATCCGTCCCGTGAATTCGGGAAAATTGTTGGTCGCGTGCAACTGCCGGACGGCATCTTTCCAGCGACCGCGATAGACCAGATCATTCCAGTCAGGAATCAGATTGCTGACGGGACATCCCGTCTGGCAAAAAGGCACGCCGCAATCCATGCAGCGGGCGCCTTGCTTTCGCAACTCCTCTTCCGGGAAATCCTGATAAATCTCAAACCAGTCGTTCACCCGTTCGAGCACTGGACGGCGGGGCGCCAGCTCCCGGGGATATTCCATAAATCCTGTGTTCTTACCCATGCTGCACCTGCTCTGCATCGGCCAGAACGACAACGGCTTCGCCCGGAATGTAAGCGTGCTGGCTGCGGCTCACGCCCAGCACGCGTTTGAATTCGTGCGGGAAGACCTTGATGAAGCGCGGCGCAGCCTCCTGCCAGTTATCGAGAAGCCATTTGGCGCGCGGGCTCCAAGTCAATTCGAGGTGGCGCACGATCAGGGTCTTCACCACTTGAACGTCGTGCGGATCGAGCAAGGGCTCCAGATCGACCGAGTCGAGGTTGCAGCGCTCCTCGGTGAAATCGCCGCGCTCGTCGAAAACATACGCAAGCCCGCCGCTCATGCCGGCCGCGAAGTTCCGCCCGCAAGAACCGAGCACCAGCACCAGGCCGTTGGTCATGTACTCGCAACCGTGATCGCCGACGCCCTCGACCACTGCGGTCGCGCCTGAGTTGCGCACGGCGAAGCGCTCGCCAGCCATGCCGTTGAAGAAGACCTCTCCGCTGGTGGCGCCATACAGGGCAACGTTGCCGACGATGATGTTCTCTTCCGGGGCAAAGCGCGAAGCGCGCGGTGGATACACAATGATGCGTCCGCCGGAGAGTCCCTTCCCGACGTAGTCGTTTGCCTCGCCCTCAAGCGTCAGAGTGATGCCCTTGGCGAGAAATGCTCCCAGACTTTGTCCCGCAGAGCCATTCAACTTCAGGCGGATGGTGTCAACGGGAAGCCCGGCTGAACCGTAGCGCCGCGCCACTTCGCCACTCAGCATGGTGCCGACCGTGCGATGAATGTTGCGGACTGGAAACTTGACCTCAATCGGCGTCAGCGTCTCCAAGGCAGCGCTGACCTGTCCCAGAATGCGGTGATCGAGAGCCTGGTCCAAGCCATGATCCTGCGAATGAACGCATCGCCGCGCCACGCGAGAGGGCACCGGCGGATTGTAGAGAATCGCGGAAAAGTCGAGCCCCTTCGCCTTCCAGTGATCGACTGCCTCTTTGGCATCGAGCATGTCGACGCGCCCAACCATCTCGTCCACCGTGCGGAATCCCATCTCGGCCATGTACTGCCGAACCTGCTCCGCGAGGAAGAAGAAGAAATTGATCACGTGCTCCGGCTGGCCCTGGAATCGCTTGCGCAACTCCGGATCCTGCGTGGCGATGCCGACTGAACAAGTATTCAGATGGCACTTGCGCATCATGATGCAGCCCATAGCAATCAGCGGCGTGGTGGCAAATCCGAATTCTTCTGCTCCCAGCAATGCGGCGATCACCACATCTCGCCCGGTTTGCAGTTTGCCGTCGGTCTGCACGCGGATACGGCTGCGCAGGTCATTAAGTAAGAGAACCTGCTGCGCCTCCGCCAGCCCAAGTTCCCACGGAATTCCGGCGTGCTTGATGGAACTCAGAGGCGATGCGCCCGTGCCTCCGCTATCACCGCTGATCAGCACCACATCGGCATGCGCTTTGGCAACTCCCGCGGCGACGGTGCCGACTCCTACCTCGGCTACCAACTTCACTGCGATCCGCGCCTTCGGGTTCACGTTCTTCAAGTCGTAAATCAGTTGCGCCAGATCCTCGATGGAATAGATATCGTGATGGGGCGGCGGCGAAATAAGCCCAACGCCTGCAATCGAATGCCGCAGCCGCGCGATGACTTCGTCGACTTTGTGGCCGGGCAGTTGACCGCCTTCTCCGGGCTTGGCGCCCTGGGCCATCTTGATCTGCAACTCGTCGGCATTGACCAGATAATTCGCCGTCACTCCGAAACGCGCGGAGGCGACTTGCTTGACCGCGCTGCGGCGCAAGTCTCCATTCGGATCCGGCTTGAAGCGCTCCTCGTCTTCCCCGCCCTCGCCGGTGTTCGATTTCCCGCCGATGCGGTTCATCGCGATGGCCAGTGTCTCGTGGGCTTCCTTGCTGATGGAGCCAAACGACATGGCTCCGGTGGTGAAGCGCTTGACGATTTCTTTTGCGGGTTCGACTTCTTCCAGCGGCACCGGCTTGTCGCTCTTCTTCAGCTTCATCAGACCGCGAAGCGTGCATAGGCTGGCGCTCTGGTTGTCGATGAGGTCCGTGTACTCCTGAAAAGTTTTGGCGCTCTCCTGTCGAACCGCATGCTGCAGCTTGCTGATGGTCGCCGGGTTCAGCAGGTGATATTCGCCGTTGACGCGTTGGTGATAGTTGCCGCCGACGGCCAACTCAGTCTCAAAGTCGATCAGCGGACGGAACGCGAACTCGTGTTTTAACTGCGCTTCCGACGCGAGCACCGACAAACCAATGCCTTCCAGCCGTGAGGTGGTTCCGGCGAAGTAGGCATCTACCAAGTCTTTGTTCAGGCCGATCGCTTCGAAGACTTGCGCTCCCTGATAGCTCTGCAGGGTGGAAATGCCCATCTTCGAGAAAGTCTTTAGCAGACCTTTCTTAACTGCCTTCAGAAAGTGCTTCACGGCCAGCTCGGGAGTGACGCCCTCGCCCAACTCACCGCGCCACGCGAGGTTTTCTACGCTCTCGAGCGCGAGATAGGGATTGATCGCGCTGGCTCCGTATCCGCTGAGCAGGGCGAAGTGCATCACTTCGCGAGGCTCGCCGGACTCGGTGATCAAAGCTACCTGAGTGCGTGTCTCCTCGCGCACCAGCAAATTGTGTACTGCCGCCAGAGCGAGCAGGCATGGAATCGGAGCGTAATCCTTGTCGACACCGCGATCAGAAAGGATCAGTAGCGAATATCCCGCTTTGACGGCGAGAGAAGCCCTCTGGCAAAGCTCGTCCAGAGCGCGCTTCAGGCCTGATTCCCCGTCACAGACGCGGAACAGCGCGGGCAACGTGGTGGCCAGCAGGTCGCGGTTCGAGACCCGGCGCAACTTCTCCAGTTCGCGATTGGTGAGCAGCGGATGCGCCAGTTTCAGCATGTGGCAGTTCTCGGGCGCCTCTTCGAGAATGTTGCGCTCGCTGCCGATGTAGCTGATCAGGGACATCACCATCTCTTCCCGGATGGGATCTATGGGAGGATTCGTCACCTGCGCAAAGAGCTGCTTGAAGTAGTTGAAGAGCGATTGCGGCTTGTCCGAGAGACAGGCGAGCGGAGTGTCGGTGCCCATGGAACCGACCGGCTCTTCTCCCTTCGTCGCCATGGGGGCGAGAATCATTCGCAGGTCTTCATCGCTATATCCAAAGGCGCGCTGCCGCAGCAAGAGTGCTTCGGCATCGGGATAATGCATGCGCGCGGGCTCCGGCAGTTGATCGATGGTGATCTGGTTCTCAGCCACCCACTGCGCATACGGCTGTTGCGCTGCGAGCTTCTGCTTGATTTCCTTATCGGAGATGATGCGGCCTTCGACGGTGTCTACCAGGAACATTTTGCCGGGCTGCAGGCGGCCTTTTTTCTTTACCTGCTCTGCGGCGACGTCGAGTACGCCCGCTTCCGACGCCATGATGACAAGATCGTCGTCGGTGACCACGTAACGCCCGGGCCGCAGCCCATTGCGGTCGAGGGTGGCGCCAATGACTCGTCCATCGGTGAAGGCAATGGCCGCGGGACCATCCCACGGTTCCATGATGCAGGCGTGGTATTCGTAGAACGCGCGCTTTTCCGGCGTCATGTGCGGATTGCCGGACCAGGCTTCGGGGATCAGCATGGCCATCACGTGCGGCAAGCTGCGGCCAGCCTGCATCAGCAACTCCACGGCATTATCAAAGTTGGCCGAGTCGCTGCCGTCGGGCGCAATGATGGGATGCAACTTCTGAATGTCTTCCCCAAACAAAGGGGATCGCAGGAGAGACTGACGCGCGTGCATCCAGTTCACGTTGCCGCGCAGCGTGTTGATCTCGCCGTTGTGAGCAACGTAGCGGTACGGATGGGCACGCTGCCAACTGGGAAATGTGTTGGTGGAAAAGCGCTGGTGCACCAGGCACAAGCCGCTGATCACGTCAGGATCGGCGAGTTCGCGATAGAACTTGGTGATCTGGGAAGCCAGCAGCAGGCCTTTGTAAACAATAGTGCGGCAGGAGAGCGACGGAATATAGAACGTTTCCGCATCTTCCATGCCCGACTCGCGCACTTCGTTCTCCGCGCGCTTGCGGACCACGTACAGCTTACGTTCGAAGGCGTCCTCGTCCATGCCGGAGGGGCGCCCCACAAAAATCTGCTGAATGTAAGGCTGCGAAGCGCGGGCCACACGCCCGATGGACGAAGCGTAGACCGGCGTATCCCGCCAGCCCAGCACCGTCAGTCCTTCTTCGCGGACGATCCTCTCCAGAATTCCTTCACACTGGAGGCGCGGATGTTTCTCCACGGGAAGGAAGGTCATGCCGACGCCGTAAGCGCCGGGCTCGGGTAATACGAAACCCAGCTTCTCGCATTCACGCGCCAGGAACTTGTGCGGGATCTGGATGAGCACTCCCGCCCCGTCGCCGGTCTCCGGATCGCAGCCGCAGGCGCCGCGATGCGCCAGGTTCAGAAGAACCTGAATTCCTTTGCGAATTATGTCGTGGCTCTTAGTTCCGTTGATGCTGGCCACAAACCCGATCCCGCAGGCGTCGTGCTCGTGCGCGGGGTGGTATAGGCCCTGAGCGGGGGGCAATCCATTCGGATTGAGACGGGTCATCATGGACTTCGTCCGGCGGACGTAGTTCCTTTCGAATCATTTGTTCTTGGGGCTGGCATTGCTGAGCGTCGTGGCGTGGCACACCTCTGCTCAGCAACCGGAACTCGCTACTCTTTAATATCGCGTATGGGTAGCGAAAGTACAATCCAGAATTTTAATAGGAGCTATGCAAAATTGTGGGCACGGCGCGACGGGACGCGTTTGCGAATTCACTCGGCTTTCGCAAGCACTCCGCTATAATTCCGCACAACAATGGACTTCGATCAGCTCATCACGTTCCTCGAAGTAGCGCGGCAGGGGAGTTTTTCGCGCGCCGGGGAAAAAGTATTTCGTTCGCAGTCGGCGGTGAGCGCGCAGATCCGGCAACTGGAGCAGGAATACGGGGATCGCCTGCTTGATCGCTCGGGCAAGACTGTCAAGCTCACTCCGGCGGGCCAGATATTCTACGAATACGCCGAGAAACTGAAGAATCTTCGGGATGAGTCGCTGATGGCGGTCGCGGACCACAGTGGGACTCCGCGCGGCACGCTGCGCGTGGGAGCCAATGAGGCCACTTGCCTGTATGTTCTGCCGGAAGTATTCGGGGAATACTGCCGGCGCTATCCTCCGGTGCAGATCAGCATTTACCGCAATTTCAGCTACAAGATTGTTGAGAAACTGGAGAACGGCGCGGTGGAGATCGGCATTCTGACTTTGCCGATCCAATCCCCCAGCTTGAAAATTCAGCCGATCTTTCGCGACAAGTTGATGCTGATGGTCAGCCCGAAGAATCCGCTGGCCAAGTACAAGGTGGTTCCGGTCTCAGAGATCGTGAAGCAGCCGCTGCTATTCCCGAAAACTGGCCATACCCGGAGGCTTCTCGACAAATTGTTCCGGCCATACGGCACCGAACTGCAGGTGCGCATGGAGCTGCCTAGCATCGGAATGATCAAGAGCTTCGTCGCCGCCGACCTGGGAGTTTCGCTGATCAGCCAGTCCTTTGCGCGCGATGAGGTCGATGCCGGACGGGTCAAGCTCATTGATCTGGAAGATGCCGATCTCTACCGGGAACTCGGCCTAGCGTATCGGCGGGATCGTACGTTGTCGGTGGCATCGACGGCGTTCGTGGGCTTGCTGCGGCAGTTCGCCACGAAAATGAACAAGACGGACGCGTAGAAACGTACGGCACTCCACACCTTCTCGGGAACGGGTCACTCGCGCAGAGGAATGCCTCGCGCGGAGCCAGCGAAACCGCCAGAGCGGAGTTGGTCGCTGTGATCCGAAAAAAAGCCCCGCCACGAGGGAGTTAAACCGATTTAACTCTTGTATCTATGTTGCTTGTTATCAGCAACATGTCTGAGTTTATTTGCACAGTACTTGCAGGGTGCAATGGGCTTAGGAATTAAGTGCTTACAGACGCCTGCCCCGGATTTGGTGCAGAGTGTACACGATCGAGGTCTTGACTTTTCAAGTCTCAGGAAAGCTACGCCGAAGGAAGCGACGACGCCGGACTTCGCCCGCGGGGTGGACCAATAGGTCCGCCCCTACAGAGGCATCGAGCTATTCGAAATTCCGATGATTTCTATCATGATTTTGCATTTGGCCTTTCTTCCCTTCGAACGTATGCTGGGGAGCGATTTATGAGTATGTCCCTCCAGAACGGCAAGCGAATTACGACAACAGGGATTATTACGTCGACACGAATTACGTGTCTTCTGGAGGCCGGGATCGGATGAAGTAAGCACTAAATAAAAGAATCACCCGAACCCACCGCCAGAAGCGATCTGGCGGTGGGTTTTTCTTTGCGCCAAATCTGGGAATGGAGCCGAATGCGATGAGCGCGCGACAAAGCAGATTCGATCGAGACGACAAGGTAGTAGTGATGAAGTTCGGAGGCACTTCGGTAGAGGACGAGGCCGCGATTCGCCGACTCATTGCCATCGTCCAGAGCCGTGGCGATGTTCAGCCAGTGGTCGTAGTCAGTGCGCTGGCCGGCGTCACGGATCAGCTTCTCGAGGCAGGGCGTGCCGCCAGCAGCGGGCGTCTGGGAGCGGCGCTCGCGTCGGTGCGCGACATCTATGTGCGTCACGAACGGCTGGCGGATTCGCTGGTGGGCGACTCCGCTTACGGGACCCTCGACCGCGAGTTGCGAGCGGACTTCCGCGCCTTGGAGTCGCTGCTTCTGCAACTGGAGGCTGCTGGCAAAGTTGACTTGAAATGCCAGGACATATTGCTTGGATTTGGCGAAGTATTCTCCAGCAAGCTGGTGAAAGAAGCACTTTGCGAAGCAGGCGTCAAGGCGGCGCATGTCGACGCACGAAGCTGTATCGTCACCGACGCCAAGCATGGCCAAGCGAGTCCCGTGTGGGACCTGACCAACGAAAGAGTGCAAGCAGCGTTGGATCCGCTGCTACAGTCCG
>QHVR01000462.1 GCA_003223595.1 Acidobacteriota bacterium | reverse complement strand
TGCCGGTCCATGTAATTCACGGAAGCCGCAAAGAACAGGAGGCCGCAGATCATCCAGCGCACATTGCCGTGGCTTGGGACGGACGTCTGTTGCGCTGGATTCGATAGGGGTGGCTGGGAGTTCAAGGTAGGCTGCGCCTCTCGCTCAAGCTGATATATTTTTCGGGTATCAGCATTGCCGACTTCTGATGCCATTCCTCGACGACAATTTTCTGCTCTCCAACGACATCGCGCGACGACTCTATCACGACTACGCTGAGCCGCAGCCGATCCTGGATTACCATTGCCATCTTCCAGCCAAAGATATTGCCGAAAACCGGCGGTTCGCCAATCTGTTCGAGATCTGGCTCGAAGGGGACCACTATAAATGGCGAGCCATGCGCGCCAACGGGGTTCCGGAAAAATACATTACCGGCGATGCCAGTCCGTATGAGAAGTTTCTGGCATGGGCGCGAACCGTGCCTTACACCCTGCGCAATCCTCTATACCAGTGGACGCATCTGGAACTGCAACGCTATTTCGAGATTAATGAGTTGCTGGATGAAAGCACCGCGCCGGAAATCTGGAAGCGGGCCAATGCGGTGCTGGCGGAACTGGGCACACATGGGATTCTGGAGAAATTCCGGGTGCAGATCGTGTGTACTACCGATGACCCGACGGACAATCTTCAGTTTCATCGCGCCATTGCAAAATCGAATCTGAAGACGCGGGTGCTTCCTGCATTCCGTCCCGACAAAGCCCTGGGCATCGGTGCACCCGGGTTTGAGAACTGGATTCAGGAACTGGGCACGGCGGCGAACGTTGATATTCGGAACCTCAACGGATTTCTCGATGCGCTGGGGAAACGCCACGACGACTTCCACGCGCTTGGGTGCCGCTTGTCGGATCATGGGCTGGATCATTGTTTCGCCACGCCATCTTCGCAGAATGAATGTGCGGCGATATTCGACAAAGCGCGGATTGCGCAAAGAATCAGTGAGGAGCAGAGGACGAAGTTCGTTTCTTTCATGATGCTGTTCTTCGCGCAACTGGACGCGGAAAAAGGCTGGACGAAACAGCTTCACCTGGGCGCTCTGCGCAACGTCAACAGTGCGGCTCGCGAGCGCATTGGACCGGATACAGGCTATGACACGGTCGGAGATTTTCCCCAAATCAGGCCACTGGCGGCCTACCTGGACCTGCTGGCGCGCGAGAATGCGCTGCCGCGGATGATTCTGTACAACGTCAATCCTGCCGACACGTTCTCTTTCGCGACACTTACGGGCTGTTATCAGGAAGGCGATCAGCCGGGAAAAATTCAGTACGGTAGCGCGTGGTGGTTCCTCGATCAGAAGGAAGGAATTTCGGCGCAGATTAACGCGCTGTCGAATGTTGGGCTGCTCTCACGTTTCATCGGCATGGTGACAGATTCGCGTTCTTTCATGTCGTATCCACGGCACGAATACTTTCGCCGGGTTCTATGCGATCTGGTTGGCCGGGATGTCGCCAGCGGCGAACTGCCCCAGGATGAAAGCCTTCTGCGCCGCTTCATTGAAGACATCTGCTACCGAAATGCGCAGGCATATTTGCATCTGCCCGCCTGAAAAATCCTCGGCGGGGCCTTCCATCCGCCGGTTCTAACATCACAACTGTTATGTTGTGATCGTCTATTACTTCAGATCCCTTATCAATTCAGATCATCTTCTGTGTGCCGACACTGCTACACTTCTGCTGATCCGGCCACACTCGGATACCTGCCCTGCCAGCACATCAGTAGGTGAATCTCGAGGTCACCTGATGGTCAGAAAGAAGCGATGCAACGTTTATAAAATCTCCGGTCGCGTGCTCCGGAGCCGTTCTTGGATGTTTTCGATTTCGATGCTCCTGGTCGTGGTTTCGAGCATTCCACAGAACACGACCGCGGCGCAGGCAAATCCGGCCCGCGAACAATGGATTGGCACTTGGGCAACAGCGCCACAACCGGCCTTACCCGGAGAGATCGACACTTTCCGGAACCAGACACTGCGCCTCATTGTCCATACCAGCGCGGGCGGGAAGAAAGTCAGAATCAAAATTTCGAATACCTACGGTGATCAGCCGCTGCAAATTGGGAGCACACACATTGCGCGTCGAACCGTAGGTGCGGAGATCGATTCTGCGTCAGATCGAAAACTGGTGTTCCAGGGGCACGCATCCGTTTCGGTTCCCGCACATTCGCAGGTACTGAGCGATCCGGTCGAGCTAGACGTGCCTCCACTGAGTGATCTGGCGATCAGTCTCTTTCTTCCCCAGGGGACGCAGGCTACGACTTCACACATTCTGGCGCTGCAGACAAGCTACGTCTCGAGTACAGGCGACTTCACCCAGACGACCAAGTTGCCAGTCGAAAAGACGATTGATATTTGGCCGTTCCTAACGGGTGTGGATGTAGTTGCGCGGCCCGAGGGAGCAACGATTGTGGCGTTGGGATCGTCTCTCACCGACGGAGATGGGTCAACCACTGATGCCAATCACCGCTGGCCGGACGCACTTGCAGAGCGATTGCAGAAGGCTGGGGGAACAAAGTCAGGGCTGGGTGTACTGAATCTTGGCGTCATCGGAAATCGCCTGTTGCATGACAGCCCTCTGGTTCCGAGCAGTCCATTTGGGGCGGCACTTGGGGAGTCTGGGCTGGCGAGATTCGAGCGCGACGTCCTTTCGCAGCCCGGGGTCAAGTACGTGTTCGTGTGCCTGGGCGTGAACGACATCCTGTTCCCCGGCTTCGCGTTCACTCCTGCAGATGAAAAGGTGAGCGCCAAGGACATCATAGCCGGCTATCGCCAGCTCATCGCGCGCGCGCACAAGAAGAATATTCGAATTATTGGGACGACCATACCGCCCTTCGAGGGCGCGTTCTTCAAGAAACCGCACGTGGAGTTTTATACGCCTGAGCGGGAGGCTGTTCGGCAAGAGGTCAATACCTGGATTCTGCAGAGTGGCGCATTCGACGCCGTCGTCGACTTTGACGCGCCAGTGCGCGATCCAGCCCACCCGACCCGAATACGAGCTGACTATGATGCGGGGGATCACTTGCACGTGAAAGACGCCGGCTACATCGCAACCGGCAACGCGGTTCCGCTATCGTTGTTCGACGATCATTAACCTCGGTGAGGTAACCTGAGAAAAATGGCGGAAGCGAATGGGGGTCGAACCCATCGGTGACGGGATTTACCCGCCACCCGCCGGTTTTGAAGACCGGGACGATCACCGGACCGCAATCGCTTCCGCTGCAAGCAAATGCCACGGACTGCCGGAGTCTGCTGTCCGATGGGGATCAACTCCAAATCAGAGCAGCGGGTTCCGTCGCATCCGTGGCAAATTCTTACGCTCAGTTTAATCTACTTCGGCTGCGCGGTGGTTCGCAGATAGGGCTTCACCGTCTTGAAGCCAGGGAATTTCTGCTGCGCCTCTTCGTTCGAGACTGCGCCCGAAATGATGACATCGTCGCCCGGCTTCCAATTTACCGGGGTGGAGACTTTGTGTTTCGTCGTGAGTTGTATGGAGTCGATGACGCGCAGGATCTCGTCAAAATTGCGGCCTGTGCTCATGGGATAGGCCAGTTGTAGTTTGATTTTCTTGTCTGGCCCAATCACAAAAACCGTGCGCACGGTGGCGTTGTCGGCGGGGGTACGGCCTTCGCAGGTTTCGCCTGCGTCTCCGGGCAACATCCCGTAGAGTTTGGCGATTTTGAGTTGAGGATCGCCGATCATGGGATAGGTCACCTTCGCGCCTTGCGTCTCTTCAATATCCTTCTCCCACTTCTGGTGGCTGGAGACGGGATCGATACTGAGGCCGAGAATTTTCACATTGCGCTTGGCAAATTCCGGCTGCAGTTTGGCCATGTAACCGAGCTCGGTGGTGCAGACCGGGGTGAAATCTTTGGGGTGGGAAAACAGGACCGCCCAGGAATCTCCAATCCAGTCGTGGAAGTGGATGGTTCCCTGGGTGGTCTCGGCGGTGAAATCCGGAGCAATGTCGTTGATTCTGGGAACGCTGTAAGTTTCGTTAGCTGTCGCGGTAGTCATAGGTAATTCTCCTCTCGATTTCGCTTTTAAGATTCCGAAAGTCGGCCCGATCCGGCTCCCGGACGCGTTGGCGGATGAAACATGAAACCCACCCGCTCGCGCCGGGTGGGTGGGAAGAATCTCGTTGAGTTCCTACCCACACACCGGGATCAGGCAACAACAACACAGGTTGCGGATGCTGGATGGGCAGGACATACCGATTAGCATAGGACTAGCGCTGAGGCCTGTCAAACGGGCACTAGCGCCGCGAACAATCATTTTCTGCATCGTGGAGCCGTGGCTTTCATCGGTTATTTTGCGGATCAGTTTCAGAGTTTCCCCATGACAAACCAAGCACGCACGCTGGCCATGACGCAGTGGGATGTATTCTCGTCGTCTCCCCTGGAAGGCAACTCGCTCGCGGTATTTTC
>QHVR01000461.1 GCA_003223595.1 Acidobacteriota bacterium | reverse complement strand
CGCCCTCTCGCCCGGCGAGCAGGTCATCAAAATTCTGCGCGACGAATTAGTGGAGATTTTGGGCAAAGACACCGCCAAGGTGAAGTTCGCTTCTCAGCCGCCCACGGTCGTTCTCATGGCTGGATTGCAAGGTTCCGGTAAGACAACGACTTCCGGCAAGCTTGCGCATTGGTACAAGAATGGCGGCCATCGCCCGCTGCTGGTCTCAGTTGACGTGTACCGTCCTGCTGCCCGCGAACAGTTGAAGGTTGTAGCGCAGGCAGTCAAGAGCCACATCTACGAAGGACAGGCTGGAGAGGCCAACACCGCGACCGTCGAACGCCTGGTGAAAGAAGCTCGCCGGGAAGCCGTCGTGACCGGATGCGACGTGCTGATCGTCGACACCGCAGGCCGCCTGCACATCGACGACCAGCTCATGGACGAGATGCAGTCGCTAAAAAAGCTGCTGAATCCATCGGAAATCCTGTTCGTCGCCGACGCCATGACTGGACAGGATGCAGTGAACTCCGCCGAGGAGTTCCACAGGAAGCTCTCGCTCACCGGCGTCGTGCTCACGAAGATGGATGGGGACGCGCGCGGCGGCGCAGCGCTTTCGATCCGCCAGGTCACGGGACAGCCGATCAAGTTCATCGGCATTGGCGAGAAATACGATGCTCTAGAGCCGTTCCATCCCGACCGCATCGTTTCGCGCATTCTCGGCATGGGAGACATCCTGTCGCTGATCGAGCGCGCCGAGCAGCATGTCGACAAGAAAAAAGCCGAGGAGATGGCGAAGAAAGCTTTCGCGGGGGACGGCTTCTCTCTCGAAGATTTCCGTGACCAGTTGCGCTCAGTGAGAAAAATGGGATCGATGAAGAGCCTGATGGGCATGCTGCCGTCCATCGGCCCGTTCAGCGGCCTGCAAAAGGCTGCCGACCAGGTGGACGAAAAACAGATCGATCGCGTGGAAGCCATTATCAATTCCATGACCAGCCACGAGCGCATTCACCACGAGGTGATCAACGGCAGCCGCAGAAAGCGCATTGCCCGTGGCTCCGGCACGACCATTCAGGAAGTGAACAATCTCCTTCGGCAGTACGCGCAAATGAAGAAGATGTTCAAGCAGATGGGCAAACCCAGCTTCGCGCGCAGGCTGGCAAGCATGAAGATGCCGGGCATGTAGTA
This sequence comes from Acidobacteriota bacterium, assembly GCA_003223595.1. Lineage (GTDB taxonomy): Bacteria > Acidobacteriota > Terriglobia > Terriglobales > Acidobacteriaceae > Sulfotelmatobacter. The sequence goes on along the minus strand of QHVR01000461.1, from coordinate 4,531 downwards.
CGCAGCAATCGGGCAGCTTACTAAGATCGATGGACCGCATAGGCGGGATCCGCCGGGAAGTGACTGAAGCATGAAATGGCGCTCCCTCGAAGAATCTCACCCCAGCAGCGATGTCCGACCTCTGCGCGAAATCTTTGCCGAGCGCAAGGAACTCATCGCGAAGTACGTTCCTGCTGAGACCCAAGCCATTCACGCCCAGACAGTCGCCGAACTCAAAGCTCGCCAGCTTTCGGCGACCATTCTGCCGGTCGGCGCCAAGGCTCCGGATTTCGAATTACAAGATCACAATGGCACTCCTGTTAACTCATCCGCTCTGCGCGCCAAAGGGCCCCTCGTGCTCTGTTTCATTCGCGGGCGCTGGTGCCCCTTCTGCGTTGGGCAGATGGAAGCCATAAACCTGATTCTGCCGCAGATCGAGAAAGCGGGAGCGACTTTGGTCGCCATCTCTCCGCAAACGGTGAAGCAGTCGTTCTTCATGCACGACCAGCACAAGGTGCGTTTTCCCTTGCTGTCCGATGTCGGAAACAGGCTTGCACGGCAGTTTGGGCTAACGTATCGCGTTCCGCCAGCGCAGGAAGCCGTCTATCGCCGCGCTTTCGTGAACCTTCCGTTCACAAATGGCGATGACAGCTGGGAGTTGCCCATTCCCGCGACGTACATTGTCGATCGCGACGGCACGATCCTCTATGCCTCAGCGGATGAAGATTACACGCAGCGGCCGGAGCCAATGGAAGTAGTCAGGGCGTGTCAAGGCCTGTAGGGACTTTCGATACACTGATATTCTCATGCACTACATCTACGGAATCAATTCGGTCACGGAGGCGCTGAAAGCGCGCGGGCGTGCATTCGAATGGGTTGGAATGGCGAAAGAGCGTCATGACATCCGCCTGCAACGCCTGATCGAAGATTGCCGGCGCCTCAGCGTGCCGGTTCGGTTTCTCCAGCGCACCGAACTCGACCGCATGGCGGGGAACGCCGCGCACCAGGGAGTGGTCGCTGTCACCTCCGCCAAGCAGTACAACGATCTTGCCGACGTGATCGCGGCCAAGCGCGGCAACTATTCACTGCTCGTGGTTCTGGATGGCGTGGAAGATCCTCACAATTTGGGAGCAATTCTACGTACCGCTGACGCTGCGGGAGCGAACGGCGTCGTCATCCCCGAACGGCGGGCGGCAGCCGTGACGGGAACAGTCACCAAAGCTTCGGCCGGAGCCAGCGAGCACCTGCCGATTGCCAAGGTCACGAATATCGCGCGGAGCGTCGAGGAGTTGAAGGAAAACAATATCTGGACTGTCGGCCTGGACGAACGCGGCACCAAGACTTACGATTCGCTGGACTACAAGATGGATTGCGCGCTGGTTCTTGGTGGAGAAGGTAAAGGCTTGCACGACCTGGTCAAACGCAAATGCGATTTCCTGGTCTCGATCCCCATGCTGGGCAAAGTGCCCTCTCTGAATGTCTCCGTCGCCGCGGCCGTGGTTTTGTACGAGATCGTGCGCCAGCGACGCGCAGCCGAAGAAGCATCCAACCAAAAATGAACTTCAGTTCGTTCCTGAAGCCTCTGTGCTTCCTCTGTGTCCTCTGGAGTTGTGTTTTGAGATGCACGGCGCTTGATCGCGAAGCCTTCTCCATCCCTAATTACGACCTGAAGGTCCAGATCGACCCCGCGCAACACCGCCTGGGCGTGCGCGGCAATCTCAAGTTGCGCAACGACACTGCAACTCCGCAGAAGATTGCGGTTCTGCAGATCTCTTCCTCGCTCGATTGGCGTTCAATAAAAATTGGGGATAAGGCAGTCCAGTTTGTAACGCAACCCTTCACATCTGACATTGATCACACGGGCGCTCTATCGGAGGCCATCGTAACTCTGCCCGATGCAGTCTCGCCGCGCAGCACGGTGGAACTGCAAATTGCCTATGAAGGCGTGATCACGCTTGACCAAACTCGCCTCACGCGCATCGGAACCCCGGAGGCTCTGGCGAAGAGTGCCGATTGGGACTCCATCAGCCCGGAATTCACCGCAGTGCGAGGCGTCGGTTACGTCGCCTGGTATCCAATCGCCACCGAGGTTGCAAATTTATCGGAAGGCAACAGCTTGCTCGACGTCGTCGCCCGTTGGAAGTCACGGCAAACCGGCTCGCGAGCGAATTTCAAGATCGCCATAATCGGACGCGATAGCGGGCCCTCGCTGCGGATTCTCCTGAATGAAGTTGGTTGCAGCTCTGCTACGGACCAAGGGGGCCGTCCCGAAGAGAAGGCCGTAGACTGCGCGTTTGAATCGCTCGGGTCCTCGGTTCCCACCTTTGTGATCGGTCTTCTTGGAATGGTCGATCGATCCGGGGTGACAGTATTCAATTTGCCTTCCCATGCCGTTGCAGGTGAGGTCTATGTGGACGCTGCCGGGAAAGTGAGCCCTTTGATTACCGACTGGTTCGGACGTGCGCGCAGAAAAGCGCTGATCGTCGATCTTCCGGACACCAGCGACGCTCCCTTCGAGAGCGGGCCTGTTCTGCTGACTCCGCTAAGCGAATCCGAATTCGCATCTGCGCTGTCCGCTGCTCATCAACTTGCGCATGCATGCGTGTCTTCGTTCCGCCCGTGGGTGGAAGAAGGCCTGGCTCACTTTGCCCAGGCTTTGTACGTGGAACAGCAGAAGGGCCGCCCGGCTGCGATCGAGTACATGAGCGCGCATCGGCCTGCGCTGATCAAGATGGAGCAAACTACCGCGCCCTCTGCGGCCAACGAAGCTGATAGCTCGCTGGTGAATAGCAATGGTGACGAGTTCTACCGCAGCAAAGCGATGTCGGTCTGGTGGATGTTGCGCGACATGATTGGGGATTCCGCTCTCAAGAAAGCGATTGCCGCATACCGCCCGGAGCAGGATAAAGAGCCTTCCTACATGCCGCGGTTGATCGCTGCGCAGACGCAGCGCGACCTGGAATGGTTCTTCGACGACTGGGTTTATCGCGATCGCGGCCTCCCCGATTTCAAGATCGAGTCGGCGTACTCGCGCAAGGCTATGAGCAATGCCTTCATGGTGACCGTGACGGTGGAGAATGTGGGATCAGCGGGAGCCGAGGTTCCCATCCTTGTGAAGTTTGCCGAGGGTGCAGCCAGCAAGCGGCTTGAAGTCCGGGCCAAGAGCAAAGCCACCATTCGTATCGAGACTTCTGGCATTCCACAGGAAATTACTGTTAACGATGGCAGCGTCCCAGAGAGTGACACCACGAATAACACCGTAAAGGTTGAAGTGCCTCAGGGCTAAGACGCACCACGGAGGCACGGAGTCACAGAGCAAGATCGCATCCTACAAAATCCTTTCGCGCTGAACTCGTCCTCGGTACCTTTCGCCCCCGTGGTAACTTAATCAGTTCGCGGGGGCAAAAGTGTGGCTTACATCCAGTTTTTAGGCGCCGCCGGCACCGTGACCGGCTCCAAGCATCTGATCAATACAGGAGATCAGTCCGGCAAGAACGGATTTCAGGTTTTAATCGACTGCGGCTTGTTTCAAGGTCCAAAGGAATGGCGGGAGCGCAACTGGCGGGACACTCCAGTTCCCGCGAAGGAAATTGATGCAGTCATCCTCACTCACGCTCACCTGGACCATTGCGGCTGGATTCCGAGATTGGTGAAAAGTGGATTTCGCGGGTCGATTTATGCCACCCCGGCAACGATTGACCTTTGCGGTATTTTGTTGCCTGATTCCGGCCACCTGCAGGAAGAGGATGCCGCCTTTCATAACCAGCACAAAACCTCGCGTCATGATCCGGCGCTGCCACTCTATACCGAGGCGGAAGCAATGGCCTGTCTGGCGTATTTCAAGCCGGTAAATTTCGGAGAAACTAACCAACTTTCTCCTGAGCTGTCGTTTCGGTTCGTGCACGCCGCACACATTCTTGGTTCGTCGATGGCCGAGATTACGTTGGCCGGCGGGGGCGCCCGCCCCACAAGGTTGCTGTTCACCGGCGACATTGGCCGGGTTCACGAGCAGGATGGCGCCCCCGGCAAAGTGGTTTACTCGGGGCCTGAGGCAGGAGAGACCGCCGACATTCTGGTGATGGAATCGACCTACGGAAATCGCAGCCATCCGACGGATGACCCGCGGCCTCAACTCGCAGATGTCATCCGTAAGACTGTTGCTCGCGGCGGAAGCGTGGTGGTGCCGGCGTTTGCGGTCGAGCGCACCCAAAAGTTTATTTTCATGGTCAAAGAATTAATGGAGTCAGGTCAAATGCCGCGTGTGCCAGTGTATTGCGACAGTCCGATGGCGATTAAAGCGGTCGAGATATTTTTGAAGCACACGGAGGAGTACAGCGATGGAACGAAGCAACTGATCCAACGGTATGGATCGCCACTGAAATGGCAGGGCTTTACTTTCGCGCAGAGCGCGGAAGAATCGAAGTGGATCAACGAGGTTAAATCCCCGTGCATCATTATTTCTTCCAGCGGGATGGTTACAGGAGGCCGCATTCAGCACCATTTAGCGCAGCGGCTGCCGGATCCAAAAAACACGGTGATCTTTATTGGTTTT
>QHVR01000811.1 GCA_003223595.1 Acidobacteriota bacterium | reverse complement strand
AGCCAGCGTGATGTCGGCACACGACTGCAATACCCAATCAGCACCAGATTGCCGCAGGACTGCGGAATCAACCGTGGTCGTGAATGCGATAACCGTTGCGCCTGCCGCTTTTCCGGAGCGAACGCCTGCTGGAACATCTTCCAGCACCACGCAATCCAAGGGCGAGAACCCTAGCTTGGATGCGCCCTTTAAGTAAGGATCGGGATGCGGCTTCCCGTTGGTAATGTCATTCGACGTAACCAGTTTCTTAGGGAGCGGAAGACCGGCTGCCCGGATGCGAACTTCCGCCAACGCGCGGGTGCAGGAGGTCACGATCGTCCAGCGATCGTCAGGCAGGCTCGACAGCAGTTCCAACGCCCCGGGCAGGGGAACAACGCCCTCGAGGTCCGCGATTTCGCGCCGCTCCACCTCCCGGTTTTCAGCCTCGTGGTCGGCATCAGGAAGATATTCCTTCACGGTCGTTAAGCTGGGGCGTCCATGCGCTCGCGCTACTACTTCCTCCGGGTTGAACCCGCGCTCCATTGCCCAACGCGCCCACACGCGGGCGACCGCCGGGGTGGAGTTGATAAGAACTCCATCCATGTCGAAAAGCAGAGCCTCACACTGAATTTGAATCATGCGTTTATCTTGGCAGCGATTCTAAACCAGCGATGTCGGTCGTGCTGACGCTTGGCAGGATGAGAAAGGAACTTCGCTCGCCGGCAGAAACGACTCGCACCGACGTCAAGGGGCTGCGGCTGGGACAACTGTGCAGTTGCCCCAGGCCGAGTTAAGACTGGACGATCTTTTCGAGCGCAGGACGATTCCGAATCAGCAGGGTTGAGCCTTTGAGCTGCAGGAATTGCTTCTTCTTGAATTCGGAAAACAGCCGGCTGACGGTTTCGCGCGTGGTCCCGATAATCTCCGCAATTTCTTCGTGGGTCAGTGTAAGCTTGACCGGCGAGGAACCATCGTTCTGCGTCGACTTGGTGGACCAGGACAGCAGGAGCTTGGCAAACTTCTCCGACGGCGAGGTCGCCAGACCCAAGGTGCGGATCTCCTCATACGCGGTGTAGTAGTTTCGGCTCAGCTGTTCCGCCACGCGTAACGCAACTTCCCCGTGGTCCTTCAGGAACTGCAGCAAGGATTCGCGAGGGATAAAGTTTGCCTGCCCCGGCTCCATCATCTCCGCCGAAACTTCGTACGGACGGCTCGAAATGACCGAATTCAGGCCCAGCACATCTCCCGCGTCGGAAAGCTTCGTGATGATGGTTTTGCCTTCCCGAGATGAGGTTGAGAGTTTTGCCTTCCCGGCACAGAGCACAAAAACTCCGCGCGGCTGCTGCCCTTCAATAAAGAGCATTGCACCCTTGGGATAGACGGCGGTCGATTTAATGTCGTTGAGACGTTGTCCGGCTTGCACGGAAAGGTTACAAAATATGTGCTCTTCACGAACCGGACAGGTAAGACAATTATCAAGAATATTTAGACCATAAGGGGCGCGCATGGAAGCACACCTCCTTTTCACTCGAATTGTAGCATCGGAAAATTGCTTGTGATCACCATCACCGGTGCACGTGATTGCGGTCATAGTGTGATCACAGACACACGAGAGAAACTCTGCAATGATGGGGGATGTGTCTGGGGTCATGTTCGCTTACCCTCCGCGCTCTGCTTGTGAAAAAATGGCGCAATCTCGATTCGCGGGAGACTTTGTGTGAGTCAGTTATCGAGCGCCTCAGCTAAACCATTGTCAGCATTGCTCGGAAAGAAGGCGAACCCGCGGCCGGGATTGGAATCGCTGTTCCTGCCTCGCACCATCGCGGTGATCGGCGCTACCGAGCGGCCCGGCACTGTGGGCCGGAGCGTAACTGCCAATCTGATCCAAAGTAACTTCCCAAAAAAAATATTTATAGTGAGTCCGAAGCACGAGCAAGTGCTGGGAATCCCGACTCACCGGCACATAGCGGACATCGCCGAGCCCATTGATCTTGCCCTGGTGATGACACCGGCGCAAACGGTACCTCAAATCATCGGCGATTGTGTCGACGCAGGGGTGAAGTCGGCGGTGGTAATCTCTGCGGGTTTTCGCGAGCAGGGGCCTGCCGGCGCTGCGCTGGAAGAAGAAATCAAAGCTCACCTGCGCCGGGGACCACTGCGGCTGCTCGGACCCAACTGCATGGGATTCATGAATCCCACAATCGATCTCAACGCCACCTTCGCAAAGACTATTTCGCGAAAAGGCAGCGTGGCTTTCCTAAGCCAGAGCGGCGCGTTGCAGACGGCGATTCTGGACTGGAGCGAAAAGGAACACGTGGGCTTCAGCGCGATCGTCTCCACCGGTTCCATGCTCGATATCGGATGGGGCGATCTCATTTATCACTTCGGCGATGATCCGCATACCAGAAGCATTCTGATTTACATGGAGTCTGTGGGGGATGCGCGTTCCTTCCTGGCCGCAGCTCGTGAGATCGCATTGGCGAAACCGGTCATCGTGATCAAGGCTGGGCGCTCCGAAGCAGCATCGCGCGCCGCGGCTTCCCATACCGGAGCACTGACGGGCAGCGATGAAGTTTTCGAAGCCGCCTTCC
>QHVR01000460.1 GCA_003223595.1 Acidobacteriota bacterium | reverse complement strand
TCTGGGTGCGAAGGAAAACAACCTCAAGAATGTCGATGTGAGTTTTCCACTTGGACTCATGACAGTCGTCACGGGAGTTTCCGGGTCCGGCAAATCGACGTTAATCAACGATATCCTTTACCGGGCACTGGCGCGGCAACTGTATCGCTCGCGGGAAAAGGCCGGCGATCACAAGGCAATGTCGGGGGCAGAGAACATCGACAAAGTCATCCGTATCGACCAGTCGCCTATCGGGCGCACCCCGCGATCCAATCCGGCCACCTACACCGGAGTGTTCACGGCTATCAGGGATTTCTACGCCATGCTTCCGGAATCCCGCGAGCGCGGTTACAAAGCCGGACGATTTTCATTCAACGTTTCCGGCGGCCGCTGCGAGGCCTGCCAGGGCGAGGGACAGCGGCGCATTGAAATGAATTTTCTGCCGGACGTGTACGTCCTCTGCGAGGTTTGCGGCGGGCGTCGCTACAATTCCGAAACACTCATGGTGAAATACAACGGGTACTCGATCGCCGACCTGCTGGAAATGCCCGTGTCAGACGCGTTGCCAATCCTCGAGAACATTCCCCAGGTTAAGCAGAAACTGCAAACGCTAGTGGACGTAGGGCTGGGCTACATTCATCTGGGGCAATCGGCGGTCACGCTTTCGGGTGGAGAGGCGCAGCGCATCAAGCTGGCGCGTGAATTGAGCAAGCGTCAGACAGGAAAAACCCTGTATCTTCTGGATGAGCCGACTACTGGTCTGCATTTCGACGATGTCAAAAAGCTTCTCGATGTGCTTCACCGGCTGACCGACTTGGGGAACTCGATCATCATCATCGAACACAATCTCGACGTGATCCGCAACGCTGACTGGATCATTGATCTGGGCCCGGAGGGCGGGGAAGAGGGCGGCCGCATTGTGGCCCAAGGCACGCCGGAGCAGGTGGCCCGGGCGAAAAAATCCTACACCGGACAGGCGCTCGCGGCGTATTTTGCGAAAGGGCTTTCCGGTTCTCGTAGAGACGACGCTGGCAACGTCTCGCAGCCGGCAGTTCTCAGCTAAGGAAACCACTTGTCTTCTCCCGAGATTCCGCAACCAGAGCCTCACGCGTCCAACACTCCTGAGCCGCCTACGCTCGACGCCAATGGGTCGCAAAATGTTTTTTCCGATACAGCATTGCCTCCAGTTACGGCGCCACCTGCCGAGAATCCAGTGTGGAATGGCTGGGACGTTCTGCTGATTATCGGCCTGACGCTTGCCACCATCTTTGTTTCACAGTTCGCCATCCTCTTCGGAGCGCACTATCTTTTTTACCCGCATTCCTCGTTGATGGAGTTGGCGCAGCGTCCGCTGCTGTTGTTGATTTCGCAGTACGTGATCGACCTCGCAGTGGTGATTTACCTGCTTTTGCTGATCGAGGGTAAGTACCACGCTCCATTTAGGAGCGCTATCCGCTGGAGTTGGCCCAGGAATGCCTGGGGACTGCTGCTCACGGGCGCCTTCATGTTGCTGGTTCTGAGCATGCTGGAAAATCTGTTGCCCATGCCCAAGGACACGCCCTTCGACAAGTTATTCTCCCGGCCGCGAGACGCATATCTGATCGCCATCATCGCCGTGAGTCTTGGGCCTCTGGTGGAGGAGTTATTCTTTCGCGGATTCCTGTATCCGGTTCTGGCGCGGAGATGGGGCATGGCTTGGGCCATCTTCCTCACGGCCCTGCCGTTCGCAGTCATGCATATGCCGCAGTATGGTTGGGCCTGGGGGGCATTGGCCGTGATCTTTATCGTCGGGGTGGTCTGCGGGACCGTGCGGGCGGTTACCAAATCGGTGGGCGCCAGTTTCCTGGTACACGTAGGCTACAACGGGGTGCAGATGATCATTGCTGTCTTTGTGACCCGCGGTTTCACCCACATGCCCAAAGCCCTAGCCGCGATAGTACTGCAGTAAATTCCTGATTTCCGGAACCCAGCCCGTGCCCCAAACTGATCATTCGTTTTCAAGTATATTTAGCGGACGACTGTGGGCAGTCACGGGGATCTGGGGCTCTCTCGTCCAATTCGCCTGATAAAAGAGGAGACTCTTGTCGGATCAGCAGGAGACAGCCGAAAAACTGTTGTCGCCCTCCATCATGGAGGCCATTCCAGACGCGGTTGCTGCAGTAAATCAGCAGGGCGTTGTTGTGCAGGTCAACGCTCAAATGGAAGCCATGTTCGGCTACACCCGGCAGGAGTTGATAGGGCAACCCATTGAGATGCTGGTGCCGCAGCGGCAGCGGGGACAGCACCACGGCCATCGCGACAAGTTTCACACCCAACCCAAACTCCGGCGCATGGGATCCGGCCTAGAGCTGAATGGCCTGCGCCGCGACGGCTCAGAATTCCCGGTTGAAATCAGCCTGAGCCCGATTCCCACCGGGAACGGGCTCATTGTCCTGAGTGCTATTCGCGATCTGAGCGAACGCAAGCGGATTGAAGAGGAACTGCGGCGCGCAAATGCGGAGCTGGACATTCGCAAATCGCGAGAGCTAGCCGATTACCAAAGACGTCTCGCGCTGATTATTGATTCTTCCCAGGACGCCATCATTGGCAAGAATCTCGACGGCATCGTTACTCACTGGAACAAGGGCGCGGAGGAAATCTATGGCTACACCCCCCAGGAGATGATCGGAAGGCACATTTCTACATTGGCCCCAGAAGAGAAGGCAGACGAAGTTGCCGAGATCCTGCGCCACATCCGAAATGGCGAGCGGGTCGGGTACTTTGAATCCGTGCGGGTCACCAAGGACAATCGCAAGCTCAACATGTCCATCTCCGTCTCGCCCATCTACGACTCAGATGGGAAGGTTATGGGTGCTTCGACCATCGCCCGCAACATCACGGCGCAGAAGAAGACGGAAGAGCAGCTGCGGCAGGCGCAAAAAATGGAGGCCATCGGGCGCCTGGCCGGTGGTGTGGCCCATGACTTCAATAATCTGCTCGGCATTGTGACCGCCTGTTCGGAACTGCTTCGCCGCAAAGTGCCTGACGCGGAAAGCGCCGAGTATCTGGAAAACATCCGGGAAGCCGCCAAACGGGGCGCGGCTTTAACCCGCCAATTGCTCGCCTTCAGTCGTAGGCAGCCGGTTCAGAAGCAATTGCTGGACTTGAACGAGCGCCTCAAGGAAGTGCGCAAACTACTGGTGCCGCTGATGGGAGATGACGTTGATATTGTGCATGTCCCCAAGCCGGGCCACGTCATCATTGAGGCCGATCCCGGGCAGATTGATCAGGTTGTGCTGAATCTCGCAGTCAACGCCCGCGATGCCATGCCGCATGGTGGCAAGCTGGTCCTCGAGACCGGTTTGTTCGACTTTGACGAGCCTTTTGCCCACGAGCATCCCGGGATGAGTGCAGGTCCGTACGTCATGTTGGCCATCAGCGATAACGGAATCGGAATGGATGAATCCACGCGCTCCCGCATCTTCGAACCGTTCTTCACTACGAAGGAGACTGGGAAGGGAACCGGCCTGGGACTTGCCACGGTCTACGGCATCGTCAAGCAAAACGGCGGCCACATCTGGGTCTACAGCGAATTAGGCCACGGGACTACATTCAAAATCTATCTGCCCAGCGCCGAAAAGAAGCTTATTCCGGGGCTGGAAAAGGCTGAAGACGTCCTGCCCCCGCGCCGCGAGGGCGTAACTGTCCTGGTAGTTGAAGACGATTCGGTCATGCGTCGTCTGACCCGCAAAATGCTCGAGGAACACGGATATGAAGTCGTTGAAGCAGAAGACGGGAACGCGGCGCTGGCGGCCATCGCTTCCGCCGACGGAAAGATCGACCTGACCCTCACAGATGTTGTGATGAAGGGAATGACTGGGCCCGACTTAGTTCTGAAACTGATCGAATCTTATCCCCAGATGAAGGTCGTCTACATGTCTGGCTACACCGGCGAGTTGGTTACCAATCAGCGGGGAAACGGCATGCGTCTTTTGGAAAAGCCCTTCACCAGGGCGTCTCTATTAGGGACGCTCGATCGAGCCTTGAACGAAGAAGGATAGTCTAGCCCGCTCGCAGAGCCGCTCCGCAGCCAATTACTTAATGGTAAGGGTCAACAACTGGGCTCCGCTGACCACGTAATCCAGCGATGGAGTTGCGGTCTCGTCCACGTTGGATTCGCCGCTCACGATCATTTCCTGATTCCCGCGCATGCCCTCCATGACATTCATGACGCTGATGGGAAGAGTGGGCATAACTTTGTCGGCTACGCGAGCTTCCGGGTCAGCCTCAAGCAAGGAGACGTAGAGCCGGTTATTGGAATGCTCTTTATTGAGCAGCGCGATCGTCGATGCCAGGTCGAGCTTCCGTCCAAAGGCCGGATTGGTACGGTTCACGCGGTCCAGAGTGTCCCCGTCGCTAACCAGAATGCGCAGCGTTCCCTTACTCGCCGAAGTGGGAATCTTCACTGGAATCTGCCGCACCACGCGCTCGCCGCGGTACGGCGCAAGCACCGTCTCCACAATCACCTGATCGCCGGGACGCGCTTCGGTGACGTCCGTGCGCGCACTCTCCAACCGTGCCCAACGGCGTTCGCGCACGAGATCAAAATCGAGATTCACGCTCTTCACCGCCGGGGCGTTATAGGGATTGTCATAGATGCGGCCAAAGCGCTCGCCCAGCGAGAGAGCTGCCGCCATTGCCGCCGGCTGACCGTTTTCCGCAGGAACGAACATGTTGCGCAGCCCGACCTCCGGGAATCCTTTGACATCGATCGTCCCGTTCAGCCGGTAT
>QHVR01000556.1 GCA_003223595.1 Acidobacteriota bacterium | reverse complement strand
GAGAGCGTTGCGCGTAGTCCGTTGCTGCATCAGAGGTTTGCTTCGGACGTTTGCTAATGAAGGATGGGTGCGGCAGCCGTCGAGCTGCGCTCGACTGGACAGTCAATGACGACGTCCTAAATGCTGGGCCTGTGTTTTGAATACTTTGCATGTAAACTATTGAAACTTAGGGAGTTGCTACCATTTATCTCCGCAGTTTTTTTCGTACCCATCGAGCTAAGATCTTGATTTCAAGGAACTTGTGTTGGACGGCGTCTGGCCGGTCGCTCTAAAGTCTTGAGGCTATTGGGCTTGCATGCAAAGTCTTCTGAAATAAGGACTTAGGTTCGGCCAGATTTCCCGCCCCACGGCTTTTGGCTGTGGCGATGATCGGACTTTTTAGCTGTGGACGGCAAGGGCAGATGTCACAGGATTTGGATCGAGCCTGTGGATAAAGGTGGCTCCTGCAACTTATCTTGCCCCTCCGGGGCTTGCGTCTCATTTCGGTCTGATCAGGGTGGCCGGATTAGGGCAAACGGAAGACAAAAGCGTGGGGTCTGAGCGAGCCGCAAGATAGTCACGGCCTAGCTCAATAAGGCTAATGGCGATTCTACGCCACCTAACCGTGCCGAAGCGTCTCCATGGGGTCAATCAGAGTGGCGTGGCGAGCCGGGACGTAGCTGGCGAGAAACGACACGGCAATTAGAAGGGATGAAACCAGAAGCAAAGTCAGCACATCGTGGGGTTTCACCCCGTATAGGAATTCAGCCAGCAAGGGCGCGGCGGCAAAAGATGCGGCCACGCCAAAGATCAAGCCGAGGACCGAAAGCGTCATGGCCTGCCTCAATATCAGTCGAACCACATCCCGCGGTTGCGCTCCCAGTGCCATGCGAAGGCCAAGCTCATGGCTGCGCTCGCTGACGGAATACGAAATCACCCCGTAAATCCCGATTGCGGCGAGAATCAAGCCCATCGCAGCAAAGAGCCCCAGCATTTCGGAGAGAACCGTCCAGGATCGCGCCGAGTTCGAGACCGTCTTCTCCACCGTCGTGACTCCGAAGACGGCAGAATCTGGCGCCAGGCCCGAAATCGTTCTCCGCATGCTCTCGATCAGCGCCGCCGACGTGGATCGAGTGCGGATGACCAGGCTTTTGTGAACCCGGCTCTCCGTCCAGCCCGGCACGGTATGCGCCGGCAACTGCTCGTACGAAACATATGTCTGCGGTTGCGAATCGTGGGTGAGCATGTGTTGCTTCACATTTCCCACGATGCCGACGATCTGTCGAGGCCGTTCCTCCGTGGAGAAATCGAACGTGATCTCCCGCCCGATGGGATCTTCGTTGGGCCAGAACTTTCGCGCCGTCGCTTCGCTAATCACGACCACCGGCGCAGATGTCTCAGTATCCTGCTCGGTGAGGCCGCGGCCTCGAACGATCGGAATGCCCATCAACTGAAAATAGCCCGCACTGACGCCATCCAGGATGACGGTTGGCTTCTCTGCCGAAAAATCCGTACTCCGGCCTACAATCGTGAAGTTCGGAAAAGCATGTTGGGCGTTATCGGCGAGCGGAAGCCAGTCGACCAAAGCCGCCCTCTCGACGCCGGGTATTTCTCGAACCCGCTCCAGCACCTGCCGGCAGAAAATTTTGACTCCCGGCTGGATCACATTAAACCCGGTCTTATCCTGACCAGTGGCGTCCATGTACTTCTCCCCGGTCAGCCTCACTTCCGCTGTCAGCAGATGGTCCGGATCAAAACCCGGGCTCGTATGCAGGACGCGAGTCACCGTATTGATCATCAGCCCCGCGCAAATCAGCGAGACCAACGCCACCGCGATCTCAGCCACCACCAGGATGTTGCGTGTGCGATGACGCGACTTGGTGGCCGTGCTCCGGCCTCCCTCTCGCAAACATTCATTTGGGTCGTTTTTCGAGGCCCGATAGGCGGGGATCAGCCCGAACACCAGGCCGGTGAGCACGCAGATACCAAACGTAAAGAACAACACCCGGCCATTCACAGAGACTCTTGCCATCGGAAACAGATATGCGGACATTGCCCTTAGGATCCGGATCCCCCAGAAGGACAGAGCGAGACCAGCGAGTCCGCCTCCCAAGGCGAGCAAGACGCTCTCGGTCAAAAGTTGCTGGATTAGGCTTCTGCGGCTCGCGCCCAGCGCAACGCGCACCCCAATTTCCCTGCGCCGTGCGTCCCCGCGAACCAAAAGCAGGTTGGCGACGTTCGTACATGCAATCAGCAGAACGAATCCCACCGCCGCGAAAAGTAGGTAGACTTCCTCCGCCGACCAGCCGAACAGGCCCTTCTGCAAAGGCTCAACTTTTACTCCCACGCCTTTGTAGACTCCGGGAAAGACCTGGGCCAGATGAAGGGCCGTGACATTCATCGCGGCTTGAGCCTGCTCCACCGAGACACCTGGCTTCAATTTTCCAATAGCAATCATGAATCGAGGATCATCGATACCGGAGTCCGCCGGATCTGCCATGCCGTGGATGAAGTAAACCTCGGGGACTCCTGTGCCAAAGAGGTTGAATCCTGGACTCAGAACCGCAACCACCGTTGTCGACGCGGTGTCGACGAAGACGCTGCGCCCGAGCACATTCGGGTCACTCCCGAAATGGTGCTGCCAGAATTCATAGCTGATTGCGACACCGTCCGATCCCCGCTTCTCACTCAAGGCGTCCGTGGGGAGTGTGCCTAATAAAGTTTTGACCCCCAACAGCGAAAATAGCCGCACACTGACGTGCTGCACACCGACGCGCTCCGCATAACCCGGGCTCGACATCGCCACCATATCCGGCCACGACGCGCACTCGATTTGCTCGAACACCCGATTGTCGGCTCTCCAGTGGGCAACGTCCGTGGCCGAGACTGGTCCTTGATCGCGCGGAAATTTCGCGTAGGTGGTCGATAGGGCTACGAGTCGGTTCTGGTCAGGATAAGGGAGGGCACGCAGAAGAAGTGCATCAACGACGCTGAAAATAGTTGTCGTGCCGCCGATTCCAAGCGCCAGCGTTAGCACGGCTACCAGAGTAAAAGCGGGCGCCTTGCACAACCCGCGAGCCGCGTAGCGCAGGTCCTGCCCCAGAGTTTCGACCCTACCGGTCATGGACCCTATGCGGACCATGTCGAAGTGTAACTCGCCAACGCATTCTACAGGATTGATGCCCTCACGCACATCACATCAGTGCAGACGCACGAAACAATCCAACATTTTGAGTGGGGCGAACTGGGTTGGCGACATGCTTCGGCGTTCTTGAAGCGTCCTTTACTTTCAACTACTTAGCTCCATCTAATGTCCCCATTCCCCACTAGACCCCGAAATTGCACCGTTCATTGGGAACTTGATGCGTCATTTCCAGTGAGTTCAATAGGATAGCTTCAGAAGAAACCCTAGGAAAAGGTGTACAAATTCCGGTCACGGCCGGAGAGAAGTCCCAGGGAGCCGCAGTTTTTGGATGATGCTTTCCAGGTTCATCCGAAGCGAAGGCAAAAAGCTAACGAGTTGTTGGGATAGCACTATCTGGTGTAGGTCGTTTGTTAAGGCAGCCAGGCGAGTCCCAGCCAAACGCAGCGACCAGTGAGATGTGCTGGTTGCTAGCAGCCAGGAGCCAAAAAGTTATCATGCGCAAGCCGATTAAGTACGTCGAGAAAGCCGTTGTCACCGCCGCCAAAGGGGCGTGGGTTGTGTTCGATCGTATGAACCGCGTTAACCCCAACCCCTCGCCTACTCCCAAGTGGTCGGACAAGCCGCTGCTCAAGTCGTACGAGAAGACCAAGCCCCCGCTCGGCTGGCCGCGTACAACGGATTCTCTTTGCCCCAAGTGCGTGCCGGAAATCCGGCAGCAGATCCTTGACGGGCACCTGCCGCACGAAGTTTTGATGAACGAGAAAGTCGGGGAAATCAAGGCCCAGATCATCGAGCGCGACGGCAAGATCCTAATGGTGAAGGATTGCCCCAAGCACGGCCACTTCGAAGATGTGATGTCGATTGACACCGTTTTCTCGAAGCACCTGGAAGACGTCTTCCCGGGCCGCGACATCGTGGCTCATAACGATGAGCACCTGCATCATCATGGGTCGTCGACCGTGAAGTATGGCCGCGGATCGGTGCTGACCATCGATCTGACCAACCGCTGCAACATGATGTGCGATCCGTGCTTCATGGATGCGAACCAGGTTGGGTTTGTGCACGAACTGACTTGGGAAGAAATCAAGACCATGCTCGACAACGCCATCACGATCAAGCCGCGCCGGCAGATGTCGGTTCAGTTCTCGGGTGGCGAGCCGACGTTGTCGCCCTACTTCCTGGATGCGGTTCGTTACGCACGGCATGTGGGTTACAACTCGGTGCAGGCGGCGACCAATGGCATCGAGTTCGCGAAAAGTTTTGAATTCGCGCAGCAGGCCGTTGAAGCCGGCATGCGCTATGCCTACCTGCAGTTTGACGGCATCGGCAATGCCGCCAATGCCCATCGCATGGTCGGCAACCTGTTCGACGTGAAGCTGAAGGCGATCGAGAACCTGCACAAGGCGGGATGCGAGATTGTCCCCGTAGTCACGATTGTCAACGGCATCAACAATGAGCAGGTCGGACGCATTATCAAGTTCGCCCTCGATAATCCCAAGACGATCAGCTTTCTGTCGTTCCAGCCAGTTTCATTCACCGGGCGCGATGAAGCGGTCACCGATGATCGCCGTACGGCCCAGCGCTATACGCTGAGCCACCTGGCGCATGACGTGAAGAATCAGACTGGCTTGGGCGAGCCGGCGCGTGACTGGTTCCCGATTTCGTTCATGGGAACGTTCAGCGACTGGGCCGACCTGATGCATGCCCAGGACCCGAAGAA
>QHVR01000555.1 GCA_003223595.1 Acidobacteriota bacterium | reverse complement strand
TTTCCGCGGAAATGCAATTGTTGCCCGACGCCGTTCATGTGGTGCACCTGAACGCCAATGCGGCCGGCACGGCATGGACTGGGTCCGTGGATCTGCCACGCGGATGTGGAACTCCGGACGCATGTCCGATACACTTCGCTCTGAACACGAATAAAACCGCGCTGAGCGATGTCCAGCAATGGCTGAATCCAAATTCCAGAAAGCGTCCTTGGTACCGGGTTCTGACAATGAGCGGTGAAGCACGTCCTGCATGGTGGACCACTTTGCACGCGAGCGGCCGAGTTACCGCGGGGCGTTTTCAGATTCACGGAATCGAGACTACGCACGTTTCTGCCAACCTCAACGTGCAGGATGGCAAACTGCGGCTCGCGGGACTCACTGCCGACGTACTCGAGGGAAAATATCACGGCGACTGGAACGTGAACTTTTCAAAGACTCCGGCCGTCTGCGCAGGAGCGGGAGAACTGGCCGACATCTCGTTGGCGGCAATTGCCGACGCCATGAACGATGGTTGGGTCGCGGGCACAGCCAATGCGAGTTATGAACTCAAGGGCCCGTGCCCCACGGATTTTTGGCGCTCTGCTGAGGGAAAGCTGCACGTCGATGTTACCGATGCACTCTTCCCACACGTCATGATCGGGGATGGATCCGGAGCGCTCCGGGCGAGCCACGTCAAAGGCCAAGCCCGGCTGCACGATGGTCAAATTGAAATCACCGACACCCACCTGATCTCGCCAGACGGAACCTACGAGTTGACCGGCACCGCCTCGCTCAAGCGCGAGGTGGACCTGAAGCTTACGCGGGTTTCGAATGGCCCCACGGAGCCGGGATACAGCATCGGCGGGACGCTGGAAGCACCGCGCGTTGTCCCCTTGAGCCGCACTGAGCAGGCACAACTCAAGCGCTAGGGTTTGCTGCAACGATGATCGCACCTTAAGGCACGTACGCCGGGCCTCGCAGCACTTTCCCCGGAAGCGCCCCCGTCATCTTTCCCTGATGGATCACAGGAACTCCGTTCACCAGCACGTATTCCATTCCTTCGGAGAGGTGGTTGGGATTGTCGAAAGTAGCGCGGTCGCGCACAGTCGCAGGATCGAATACCACCACATCCGCCCACATTCCAGTTTTCAGAACGCCGCGATCGGTTAGCCGCATACGTTGCGCCGGCAGCGCGGTAAATTTTCGGATCGCGTCCTCCAGGCTCAAAGCTTTGTCTTCGCGAACATACTTACTGAGAATTCGCGGGAACGTTCCGTATGCCCGGGGATGCGGATGAGCTTGGCCCAAAAGGCCCTCAGGAGAAGTTCCCTCGGAGTCGTTGTCGACCGAAACCCAGGGTTGTTGGAGTGCCAGGGTCACATCCGGCTGAGACATGCCGAACACTGCGACACCCGTGTTCGGATCTTGAATCAGGAAGTCGAAGAGCGCGTCGATCGGATCTTTGTTCCACAGCTTGGCGACTTCGGAGAGGCGCTTGCCCTGCATGGAAAGCAGAGCGGGATTCTGCACCGCTCCGATCATGATGGCTTCCGGCCCAGGAATCTCCTGCCATTCATTGTCCCAGTCGCGTGATGGCGTCAGCATGTCTTTGCGCACGCGCGCTCGCGTGACGGGATCTTTCAAACGGTCCACCAGCTTCTGGGTTCCGCCGTCGTGGGCCCAAGGCGGAATGAACGCCGAGAAATCGTTGTACCAGGCGGTGTAGGCGTAGGTATCGGCAGAAACATCCGCTCCCGCAGCCCGGGCCGCCTTGATCTTGGCCACGACCTCCGGCATGCGTCCCCAGTTATTCTTTCCGGCAACTTTGATGTGCCAGATCTCCACCGGAATATGGCCTTCGCGCCCGATGCGCAGCGCTTCATCAATCGACTCCAGCACGGAGTCGCTTTCGTTACGCATATGCGTAGCGTAGATGCCGCCGAACTTTCCGGCTTCCCCGGCCAGAGCAATGAGTTCATCGGTCTTCGCGTAAGGCGCGGGCGCATACTCCAGCGAGGTAGAGACTCCCACCGCGCCATCCTTCATGGCTTCGCGCACCAAAGCCTTCATCTGCTCCAGTTGTTCTGGACTGGGCTGCCTGTCTTCATCGCCGAGCACCACGCGCCGGACTTGCGTTGCGCCCACATAGCTGGCGAGATTGATGCTTATCCCCTGCTTTTCCAGCCGGGCAAAATATTGCCGGAACGTCTTCCAGTCGGGCGTGACGTGGTAATACTCGTAGCTCTTGCGGTCGGATTGGATGATTGCTTCATTCAGCGGAGCGATCGAGTTCCCTTCTCCTGTGATCTCCGACGTGATTCCCTGGTAAATCTTCGAAGGAAGCCGCGGGTCGACAAGGATCGTCATCTCGGATTGGCCGAGCATGTCGATAAAGCCCGGCGCAACCACTTTTCCTCCTGCGTCAATGGTGCGCTCACGCGGTGCCCGGGAGAGGTTGCCAATCGCCGCAATTTTGCCGGCGCGAATGCCAATATCACCGGAATACCAGGGCGAGCCGGTGCCATCCATGATGTGCCCGTTCGTGATCACCAGGTCGAACGCTGGTTCCGTCTGGGCCTGAACCCAACCCACGACCAGCACTGCCATACAGGCCAGCAACAACGCTTTGCTTGTTGTCTGAATCATCCAAATCCCTTTCCCGTCCTACTTCATGAGTGCTGCAGCTGCGCCTAACAATATCCAGATGGCCAGAGCGATCCACTCAGAAATTGTGAAATGGCCTGGGACAATCGGAACCACTTTCATCAGTACCAGCCCAATAGCGACGACAAGGCCGACAGTTGCGATTGCTTTGCCTGCGAGCGCATCACGGGTCTTGGCGCCGAACGCCATTGCGAGAAAGGCCGCGCAGGTCGCGGCCCACCCGATCGCGCACGCCACCGAACCAACCTCGGTAATCGGGACCAGGATGGCGTCGCCCAGGAGCATACAAATTCCGGTGGCTGCGCCCACGCACAGCACTGCCGTGGACGGAGTCTGATTCCGGGCATGAATCGCGCCCACCCGCGGTGCGATCATTCCACGCCGTCCCAAGGCGAAGAATAGGCGGCTGGCAGCAACGAAGTTTCCATTGAAGCACTTGAATAGCGACAGCAGGGCGGCAGCAAGGATGATATTTACGATCCACCGCGACCCCAACGCCTGCTGGAACGCCACTGCGGTCATGAACCTGGTGCTGGTCAAACTACGCCATGGAGCGACGAACGCCACCGCCGCCACGATGCTGGCGTAGAACAGAATCCCAATCAGGATCGCCATCCAGATCGCGGTCAAAAAAGTCCGGGCGCGGAATTGCGGGTTAGCCTCCTCCGCCGCCTTGCCCACCGACTCGAATCCTGTCATGAAATAAGGAACGATCTGGATCACCAGCAGAATCGAGATCAGCGGCGTGTGCGTAAACAGCGGCGCGAAGTTGTGAGCAGATCCTCGGCTCACCCCGAGCAGCACAAAAAGCACGAACAGCGCCAGAGTGCCGAAGCTGGTCCAGTTCTGAAAAGTCGCGCTCAGCCGCACTCCACGATAGTTCAGGTAAGTGAGCAAGGCGGTCAGGGCAAGGCCGACGATCAGGCGCGGCAGAAATACCGGGCGTCCAGCGACCGCATACATCGGCATGGAATCCAGGGCAGGAAAAATGTAAGCCGCAATGCGGCCCACCGCAACGGCTTCCCACGGACACACGATGAAGTACGCCAGGGTCATCATCCAGCCGGTGGCGAAGCTGACGCTGCGCGGGAAGACCGCCGAAGTGTAGGCAATTTCCCCGGCTGCGTCCGGCATGGCGATAACCAGCTTGCCGTAAACCCATCCAATGGGAAACAGCAACGCCCCGCCGATCACAAAACCGAGCACTGTTCCCAGTGCGCCGCCCCGCGTAAGCCAGTCATCCATGATGACGAGCCAACCAACGCCGACCATGGTGCCCCATCCCAGCGTGAAGTAGTCGGTTGCGCGCAGCTTGCGGGCGAGAGTGGGCACGGAACTGGATTGTGGGGCGCGCGAATTATATAGGACGGCTACTACAACCGGTTTACCCCGGGGCGGAGCACCTGCATTGCACCGCTGGCGGGGCAATTCCAGCTTTTTGCGTGGTAGTATCGAACTCAGTCCCGCATGAAACTCCAGATTCTGAATCCTACAGGTCACCCTGCATTGGCGATCGTGTGCCGCAAAGCATGGGTTTCGCAGAAATGACTCCCGGCTCCACAACCCGCAAACGCGTACTCAGCGGCATGCGCCCGACGGGGAAGCTTCATCTCGGCAACTATGTCGGTGCCTTGCAGAACTGGGTCGGAATGCAGGACCAGTACGAATGCTTCTTCTGCGTGGTTGATTGGCACGCGCTCACTACCGATTATGCAGACACCTCGCGCGTGAAGGAGAATTCTCTCGAGGTCGCCTTCGACTGGCTGGCCGCCGGTCTGGATCCGGAAAAGTCCGTCCTGTTTTTCCAATCCCATGTGCCGGAGCACGCCGAACTCCACCTGCTCTTCTCGATGATCACACCTCTCGGCTGGCTCGAGCGTGTGCCCACCTATAAAGAACAGCGGGAGAACATCAAGGACAAAGATCTGGGCACCTACGGATTTCTCGGCTATCCGCTGCTGCAGGCAGCCGACATCCTGGTCTACAAGGCGGACTGCGTTCCCGTAGGTGAAGATCAGGTCGCCCACGTGGAGCTGACCCGTGAGATTGCCCGGCGCTTCAACGGATTTTATGGCAATGGGAAGCCGGTTTTTCCTGAGCCTCAGAGCCTGCTGACTCCTGCCGCCAAATTGCCCGGCACCGACGGACGCAAGATGTCGAAGTCGTATGGCAATACGATCATGCTGGCCGACCCGGAAGCCGTCGTGCGTCAGAAGTTGAAGACCATGGTGACGGATCCAGCACGGGTGCGGCGCTCCGATCCAGGTAATCCGGATCTCTGCCCGGTGGGCGATCTGCACAAAATCTTCAGCAGCAAGGAAACGATAGCCAAGGTCAATGACGGCTGCCGCACCGCGGGCATCGGCTGCATCGAGTGCAAGAGCTGGGCGGCTGACTCGCTAGTGCAACTTTTGAATCCCATACAGGAGCGCAGGAAGAAATTTGAGCAGAATCCGCGCCTCGCCTGGGATATCCTTGAGGCGGGCAGCCAGCGCGCGCGCAGCGCCGCGGGCGAAACCATGCTAGACGTGCGCGCGTCTATGCACATGTCCCTGGACTACGAGGCGCCCCAGGGTAAAGCGGAGTAGCCGAAAGCGCGGCGAGAAACAGAAATGAGTGAAGAGGCAAAAATCGTTTCCAGTGCCCAACCGGCAACCCTTCCGCTTCTCGCGGGCAATCACTCTGCTGGCAAGGCGAAAAAC
>QHVR01000413.1 GCA_003223595.1 Acidobacteriota bacterium | reverse complement strand
AATTGCTTGGCCCAGACCTCGGCATCTCCATTCTTGGTGACACGCTCGCCTTCACGCCCGAGGGCGTCCTGATCCACCGCGATCACTTCTTTGTTGGTCAGAATGTCGTGAATCGCAGGAGTCATGGTCCGCAGATCGTTACCTGCAATCAGGGGCGCGGCCAAGGTCGCCCACAGGCTGAAATGCGAGCGATACTCCGTATCGGTCATTCCACCGTTGCCAACCTCGAGCATGTCGGGATCATTCCAGTGACCCGGCCCTGCATAAGACTGCAAGCCGACCTGCTCATCCAAGATCGCCAGCACACCGTTTGAACAGCAGCTTCCGTCCGGCCACTTTTCCTTACCGCCCCAGCGGTCACTGATATCTCCCGTGGTGCGCCATAGATTTCCGCCTACTTCTTTGCCCCAGAGCCAGGGCTTGGCGGTTCCCCATTCACAAATGCTCAGCACGATCGGACGGCCTGCGGCATCGAGTGCCGCTCGAATGTTGGCGTAAGAGGCCTTTGCATCCTGGGTTGTGGTGTGGCACCAATCGTACTTCAGATAATCCACACCCCAAGCCGCATACTGGATGGCATCCTGGTATTCGTGGCCGAGTCCGCCGGGGCGACCCGCGCAAGTCTGCGATCCGGCGTCCGAATAGACGCCAAACTTCAGCCCGAGCGAATGAATGTAATCACCGACCGCTTTCATTCCATGCGGAAATCGTTGCGGGTCGACAACGATGTTGGCCTTCTCGTCGCGGCTGACCTGCCAGCAGTCGTCAATGTTCACGTATATGTATCCAGCATCTTTCATTCCTGACTTGACCACCGCGTCGGCCATTCCTTTGATCATGTCCTCGCTGACGTTGCACTGGAATTTGTTCCAGGAATTCCAGCCCATCGGCGGAGTGAGCGCGAGGTTTGCTGAGGGCGAAGCGCCAGCTTGGGCGGAAGATGAAAGAACGGCGATGACGCACATAAAGAATATGGCAGAAAAGAACGCATTCATTTTCATGGCCAACGTTGTATCAGAACCGCTCGCAGATTGGTACTGACCGCCCGGCCATTTACAATGCCGGGTTATTCCTCGTGGGCAAAGGAATTCGCCGGAGGCACTTCATGCCAAGACGTCTGTTGTTGCCGTCCATCATACTTTTAGCTTGCAGCATTGCATTTGCCGCATCCCGAGTGGGGGCGCAAACTGCAAAAACAGCAGGAACTTTTGAGGGCCATACTGACGTGGGGACCGTGCTCCACTCCGGCTCTGTTCTCTATGATCCTGACAAGCAAAGCTATACGCTCAGCGGCAGCGGCGAGAATATGTGGTTCGCCGCCGATGCTTTTCAATTTGTCTGGAAGAAGATGTCGGGCGACGTGACGCTCACAGCTGACATCAGCTTCCTGACCAAGACCGGCAACGAGCACAAGAAGGCAGTTCTAATGTTTCGCCAGAGTCTCGACGCAGACTCGGTCTATGCAGACGTGGCTCTGCATGCTAGTGGGCTTACTTCGTTGCAGTTTCGCGACGAGAAAGGCGCACTCACGCGTGAAATTCAGGCGAATGTTTCCGCTCCCAAGCGGCTGCGCATTTCCAAGCGGGGAGACTACGTGTACATGGCGTTCGGCGGCGATGGCGAGGTCCAGCCGGCGGGTGGATGGTTGCGCATTCCGCTGCAAGGTACGTTCTATGTGGGGCTGGGCGTCTGCTCGCACGACAAGGACGTGGTCGAGCAAGCCGTATTTTCGAATGTTCAATTGGTCCAGCCCTCGGCGGCCTCAGGAGAACCTGTTCTTTACAGCACGCTGGAGACGGTCGCGATCGATTCCGCCGACCGGCGCGTTTCCTATCTTTCGCAAGGGCGCTTCGAAGCTCCGAACTGGACTCCCGACGGCTCTGCGTTCCTGTTCAATCGGGAGGGTCGCCTCGAGCGCCTGGCGGTGAATGGCGATAAGCCCGTTCCGATCGAAACCGGCCTCGCTACGCGCTGCAACAATGACCACGGTATCTCGCCGGATGGAACGCAGCTGGCCATCAGCGACAACTCGCAGGCTGATCACGAGTCGCTCGTCTACACGCTCCCGATCACGGGTGGCGCTCCGCATCGCGTCACGGAGAAATCACCATCGTACTGGCACGGTTGGTCGCCCGATGGCAAGACATTGGCCTTCGTAGGCGAGCGCGATGGCGACTTCGATATCTATGCGATCCCGGTCGAGGGCGGGCAGGAGACGCGCCTGACCCGAGCAAAAGGCCTGGACGATGGTCCGGAATATTCGCCCGATGGAAAGTACATCTACTTCAACTCCGAGCGCACCCGCCACATGCAGATCTGGCGCATGAAGCCCGACGGCAGCGAGCAGGAGCAGGTCTTCTCCGACGATCTGAACAACTGGTTCCCCCACATCTCGCCTGACGGGCAGTGGATGGTCTTTCTCACCTACCAGCCGGATGTGACCGGGCATCCCGAAAATAAGGACGTGATGCTGCGCCTGATGTCGCTAGCGGACAAGAAGATTACCGTGCTGGCGAAGCTGTTTGGTGGACAGGGAACGATCAACGTTCCTTCGTGGTCGCCTGACAGTAAGCGACTGGCATTCGTGAGTTACATGCTTTTGCCGGGAGAGAAATAACGTGGACTGATTGCGTATTGGAGACAGCATGCAGCCGTTTCACGGAATGTTCAACGAAACGCTTGCTAGTGTCCGACTTTTTCGTCGAGGAACTTAGCCATGAGTTCCAAGGCCTCTCGCGTTTCCGGGAGCTGGAAGTGATACCAGAAGGCATGGGGCAGAGCCTCGAACACGACCAGCTGCGAGTCATTTCCTGCGCGCAGCAAAGCACGGTGCAGAATTGCAGTGTCGCTGAGCAGCAGGTCCCGTGTGCTGGTGACCAACAAGCTCGGCGGCATGCCGCGTAGATCGGCGTACAAAGGCGACAGGACGGGATCTTTGCGATTGGTCTTGCCGACATATTCATTATCGGGAAGATGATTTGGATCGGTGGGCTGCAATTGGCCGGGGAAGCCGTTCAGAGCGAACAGTTGCCGCGCGTCACCGACCTGGCTGAAGTCAGCGAGCGCAGAAAAGATACCAAGGGCACCAGGAAGAGGCAGGCCCAACTGTTTGAGGCGAACTGTGACTTCCGCGGTGAGGATCGCACCCGCGGAGGTTCCGAAAATGCCGACGTTGCGCGGCTTGTATGTCTTCAGGAGTTCCCGGTAGATGGCGACGACATCGTCGACAGCGGCAGGAAATGGATTCTCTGGGGCGAGCCGGTAGTAGACGGAAACAACTTTGATCTTCGCCAGGTTGGCGATGGGCACGCCTTCAATGAGCGATCCAGAATCGGAGTTGAAACCTCCGCCGTGGAGATTGATCAGTACGCGGTTACGATTCGACTCCGGCATCGAAAGTGGCGTGATCGTATCGGTGCGCACTCCCGCGATGTTCAGTTCCTCCACATTCACGGGAAACAGCCTGCGCGCCTCGGCGGAATCCTTGGCACGCCACTCATCCGTACGTGCGCGCCGCTCAGCCAGAGTCTCGGGTCCAGGACTGTTGCGGGTCAGGGATTCGAGCCAGGTCTGTGCCTCCGGACTGATGGTTGTGGGCATCGGCACCACGCGAGTGATATGCGCGGTTCCATCTGGATCGAATGTTGCGGAATCTTTTTGTGCAGGAGGAGCAGTTTGCGCCGCCAGCGATGCGGCCAGGAATGTAACCAGCAGTCCACCGGTCTGTGTTTTCATTAGAGTCCGTTAGCGACGATTGAAATCGTAGTAAGAAAGAAGCAGGCATCTTCCCGTGTTCCTCTGTGCCCGCTGTGGTTGAAGAAGCTAAGCCAGCGTAAACTTCCCCCGCTCAATCATCTTCTGCGCAATCTGCTGCCGTATTTCCACAGTATTGAATGGCTCATATTTCGCCAGCCTTCGCAGAATGGCAAGCTGGGTCCGAAGCATGTCCCCATCCGCTACCGCCGCAATAACCTTACGCGCGGCGGACTCGACCTTTTCCATCGCCTGTGCGAGATAAACGCGCGTCATGGCAATCGGCAACGAAGCGGCAGCCTCGCCCTTCGAGGCCACAATCTTTTGCGCGCGTAGCACGGCGGTCTCCATGGCGTAGCCTTCAATTGTCATGTCGGCGATCGCGCCCATGATCTCCTGCTGGTCCTGGATCGCCTGCATGTATTTCTGCGTGGCCGCGCCCGCAGCGAATAATCCCAGTTTCTTCGCCTGGCCCACCAGCTTGCGTTCTTCTGGCAAAGGGCCTTCCAGTTCTTCAGCGACTGAGGGCCCGGACAACACCTCGTCCATCAATTGCTTGATTGCCGGCATAAGCGGCAACTGGCCGCTCATCGCCCGTTTCAGCAGAAAGCCAGTGATGATGAGCCGGTTGATCTCGTTGGTGCCTTCGAAAATGCGATTAATGCGAGCATCACGATAGGCGCGTTCCGCCGGATACTCCTCGACAAATCCGTACCCCGCGTAGATCTGCAGAGTCTCATCCACGATGTAATCGATCATCTCCGAGCCCCACACCTTGATGATCGAGCACTCAACGGCGTATTCCTCGATAGCTTTCAAAGTCTGTTTGGCTGCGTCCGCAGTGGACTTATCCACTTCGCTGAGTGCCGCATCCATCAATGCGACGGTGCGGTACACCAGCGACTCGCCAACGTAAATCAGCGTCGCCATGTTGGCGATCTTCTCGCGCACCAGTCCGAAGTCCGCAATCACCTTGTTGAAAGCTTTGCGTTGCTTGGCGTAGCCGATGGCATTTTCGAGCGATACTCGCCCGCCTCCCACGCACATGGCGCCTAGTTTGAAGCGCCCGATGTTGAGAATATTGAAAGCGATCAGATGCCCCTTGCCAATCTCGCCCAGCAAATTCTCCACTGGAACTTTGCAGTCGTTCAGAATGATGGGACAGGTCGATGAGCCGCGGATACCCATCTTGTGCTCTTCGGCTCCGATGGAGAATCCCGGGAAGTCTTTTTCGACCAGGAAAGCCGAGAACTTCTCCCCGTCCACCTTCGCGAAGACAGTAAACAGGTCGGCGAATCCGGCATTGGTGATCCACATCTTCTCGCCGTTCAGAATGTAGTGCTTGCCATCCGGGGACAAGGTCGCGCGGGTGCGGCAATTCATCGCGTCAGAGCCCGAAGTCGATTCCGACAAAGCGTAGGCGCCGACAATTTCTCCGGCGGCGAGCCGCGGCAGATATTTCTTCTTCTGCTCTTCGGTCCCAAAGTAAACAATGGGCAGAGTTCCGATCCCAGTGTGGCCGCCCCATGTGGTGGCGAATCCGGCGTACTTCGCGATGTGATCGGCAATCACGGCGGCCGTGACTTTATCCATCTCCAGCCCACCGTAGGCCTCGGGGATTTCCACCGAACTCAGCCCAAGTTCGCCAGCCTTCTTCAGCAGATCGCGAGTGACGGAAAAATCCTTGTGCTCTATCTTTTCAATATTGGGCACGATTTCGTTCACGGCGAACTCCTCCGCCGTTTGGCCAATCAACAAGTGCTGTTCGCTGAAGTCTTCCGGAGTGAATACTTCTTCGGGCCGTCTGGTCTCGAGCAAGAAGCTGCCGCCAGAAATCTTGCTTTTTGGAACCGCGGTGGTCGCCATATCTTTGCCCCCAGAAAAGAAACCGCTGCGCCACGTAGGCCAGCGGGAACATTAGCGCAATTCTAATGCTGAAGAGCAGGGAATGATAGTGAACGGCAAAATGCGGGCAACAGCGGTGGTAACCGGAAGAAGATTACCGAATCACCTACTCAAAGTCAGACCGTCGCTTACGGCGTCCGCCGTTTTGAGGCGGAATCGGCGCGCGGGTACGCAGGTCGAATATCCTGCCGGATGTACAGAGTCGGAATTCTTGCTATCCCGTTTCACCACATAACTTCGAATCGAAAGGCACATCATATCGGCCGCCAAAGGACCGTCAGGCGACACAACGATGCCTTTGCGATCCATTTCCGGAGTGATCAGAAAGGTTCTGTCTTTGCCCGACTTAGGGATAATTCTCCAGGGCTCATCTGGCTTAGCCGGCGGAGCAGTCCGGAATTCGGGTGCCTGCAGGCCCTTGGTGCTTGGATTTTCGCTGATCAGTGGCGAATCCTGGGCGAGAGCGGGCAGACAGCAGAGAGCAACGGTGGCGAGGAAAAGGTGACCGGAGAGCTTCATGGGGTCCTCCTTGCTTCACATTATAGCGCTGAGGGAAGCTGTCCGGCCCCGAAAAGCTACTCGCAAGGAGCACAGATCGCCAATTTTCTTCTCAAGCTTTCGTACCCTCGATCTCCTCTTTAGAGATTCTCGAAGATTCCCGCGGCCCCCATCCCTCCCCCGACGCACATCGTCACCATGCCATAGCGCCCGTTACGGCCCTTCAGTTCGCGAATCACGGTTGCCGTTAGCTTGGCTCCTGTGCATCCCAAAGGGTGGCCCAATGCGATGGCGCCACCGTTGGGATTCACCTTGGCGGGATCGAGACCGCCTTCTTTGATTACGGCTAACGACTGTGTGGCGAAGGCTTCATTCAACTCGATCACGTCAATATCCGAAAGCTTCAGGCCTGCGATTTTGAGGGCCTTGGGAATCGCGTACACGGGGCCAAGTCCCATTTCTTCGGGCTTGTATCCGGCGGTGGCGAAGGCCACATAGCGCGCCAGCGGCTTGATGCCAAGTGCTTTGGCCCGTTCAGCTGACATCACTAAGGCTGCGGCTGCGCCGTCCGACATCTGTGAAGAATTGCCGGCCGTAACCGTGCCTTTCATGTGAAACGCTGGCTTGAGCGCGTGCAGCGCTTCGAGCGAAGTGTCGGCGCGCGGCCCTTCATCAACCTTGAAAACGATCTCCTGTTTCTTGGGCTTCGAGCCGTTTGGAGTGGTGAAGGTCACCGGCACCGAAACAAGCTCCTCCTCGAACCTGCCGGCTTGAATGGCCGCCATGGCTTTCTGATGGCTGTGCAACGAGAACTCATCCGCCATTTCACGGGTGATTCCAAATCGCTGCGCCAGACGTTCGGCGGTTAATCCCATGGAGAGGTAAGCGTCCGGATAATGATCCACGAGCCACGGATTGGGCGAGATCTTGTGTCCTCCCATGGGAATCATGGTCATCGATTCTGTGCCGCCCGCGACGATCACCTCAGCGCCGCCAGCCATGATGCGCTCGGCGGCCATCGCAATCGCCTGCAGGCCGGAAGAGCAGAAACGATTGATCGTCATAGCCGAGACTTCTACCGGCAGTCCCGCCCGCAGGGACGCGATACGAGCCACGTTCATGCCCTGCTCAGCCTCTGGCATGGCGCAGCCGAGAATGACGTCTTCAATTTCTTTTTTGTCGAGTTGCGGCACGCGATCAAGCGCTCCCTTAATTGCGATCGCCGCCAGTTCATCGGGACGAGTAGCGCGGAGCGTGCCTTTATAGGCGCGTCCCACGGGTGTGCGAACAGAGGAAGCAATGATGACTTCACGCATAGCAATTCTCCAGAAAGGCCCTATTTCTGTTAGATGCCCGGCCGCGGTCGCCAGCATCTGGCGTTACTTTGCCGGAGCAAAAAAGTAATAATCCGCGGTGTACTCGCTCTTGGTTTCGGCGTCTTTGTGTGCCTCGTCGCAAACGTCATTATTGGGCTTGCCGCCATGGGTGTGCACGCGTTGAATCGTGGTGACATGCGCCAGCGCACCCTTCCCGGAGTTCGTCAGAACGTCGATCCGCAGCCAGGGAATGGACTCCGAATCCAGCGAGTCCACCTGCGCCGCAGGCTTTCCCGTCACCTCGCTGCCGTCTTTCAATTTCCAAGTCGGCCCGGACGTATGCTGACCGATGACTTTATCTTTGCGGTCCTTCAGTTCCGCTTCCGGGCCCTTCAGCGTCCATTCAAAGTGTTTGCTTGCGCCCTGCTGGCAGGTGTAGATCTGCGATCCTTTCGCATGTGCAAACAACACGGGTTCCAGGCCTGACGGCACGGCGATAGCGTCCGGAACATCGGGCGCAGATTCTTTTGCAGGAGGACTGTCTTTCTGAGCCCAAATCGCGACGGGGCCCAACAATAGCATCGCCAATGTAACCAGTGCTGCAGTTTTGCGCATGCGTCGATTATTTCACTCCAGTCGGCCGTAACGCTCCCAGTGACAATGAACTCTAATTCCTCAGTGTCTTGCCCGTTTTCAGCGTGTACTGAATTCTCTCCTGCGTCTTCTTCTCGCCGCAAAGCGATTTGAATCCCTCGCGTTCGAGATCAAGAATGTACTGTTCGCTGACCGGAGTGCCAGGAGTGACGTGACCACCACAAAGGACTTCGGCGATCTTCCCGCCCAGCTTCACTTCGTAGTCAGTGATGTACTCCCCTTGGCGCATGAGATGAACACCCATCTTCAGCGCCGCGAGCAGGTTTTCACCTGGAGCAGGAATATCCGTTCGCGGCACCGGCGGCTCATATCCGGCGCGCACCAATTCGAGCGCGCGATTCTTCGCGTCGGTAAGCACGCGCTCGCGATTCATGGTGATGCGATCGGAGTCGTTCAGGAATCCCAAGCCGCGCGCCTCATGGGCCGAGGTTGCCACTTTCGCCGTCGCGATGGTCTCGAAGGCTTTCTTCATCGCTTCCATCATCTCGACGGAGCCTGCCAGCGCCTCGGGGGAAGCCTTGCCTCGCGCCGCTGCTGCGCTGTCGACAGCGCGCAACAGCATTTCTTTGCAGCCACCGCCACCCGGAAGCAATCCAACCCCGATCTCAACCAATCCTGTGTAAAGCTCGGCATGAGGTTGACGTGCCGCCGCATGCAGTGAGATTTCCGTTCCGCCGCCCAGGCATAAGCCAAAGGGCGAAGAGACAACCGGCTTGGGGGAGAACTTGATGGCCTGGGTCATGCCCTGGAACTGCTTGATCGCCAGATCCACCTCATCCCATTCTTCTTCTTGCACGCTCATCAGCAACAGCATCAGATTCGCGCCCACCGAAAAATTGCCGGCGTCGTTGGTGATCACGAACGCGTCGAAACTGTCTCCCGGCCCGCCCGGCTTCAGAGATTGCGTGATAAGGCTGATGATGTCGGCGCCGAGCGAGTTCATCTTGCTGTGAAACTCGAGGCAGGCTACGCCGTCTCCCAAATCCACCAGCGACGCTCCGGAATTTTTCTTTGCTACCCCATTCGACTTTTTCGCGACCGTCACCGACCACACGCCTGCCGGGACCTGTACTGGCTCCCAACTCTCGGTTCCGATCTCCCAATATTTCTTTCCGGCTGGGGATGTGGGATCGTCGATGTACCAGGACTTCTGGCCCGATGCCAGGAGCCGCTCCACATTCGACGGCACGGTCTTGCCTTCCTTCTTCATCCGGGCCACGGTCGGTTCCACTCCGGCCACGTCCCACAACTCGAACGGCCCAAGTTCCCAGTTGAATCCCATCTTCATGGCGCGATCGATTTCGACGACGGAGTCGGAAATCTCAGGCACGCGGTTTGCGGAATAAGTCCAGAGATCGCAGAGCGCTGACCACAGGAAGGCCCCCGCCTTGTCTCCCTTTTGCGGCCCGCTGCCATTCAGACCTAGTAACGAGCGAATTCGCGTTCCCGTATCCTCGATGTTCTTGGCCATATCGAGCGCGGCGAACTTCGGTTTCTGCCGCGGATGATATTGCAGCGTCTTCCAATCGAGCGCCAGGCGTTCTTCCTCTTTCCCGTCAGACTTCGATTTCTTATAGAAGCCACCCTTGGTCTTGTCCCCCAGCCACTTGTGCTCGAGCATCTGGTTGAAGAAATTCGGCAGCTTAAGGTCGCTGCGCTCGTCGCGCACGTTCTCGGTCATGTTCCCCACCACGTGGCCGAGAATATCGAGGCCGACTAGATCGATGGTGCGGAAGGTTGCGGACTTCGGCCATCCCACCGCCTGTCCCGTCAGAGCGTCCACCTCTTCGATGTTCAGATCCATCTCCTGCATGAGCCGCATCACGTTCAACACAGAAAATGTTCCGATTCGATTGCCAATGAAGTTTGGTGTGTCTTTCGCGATTACCACGCCCTTGCCGAGCCGAACGTCGCAAAAATGAGCGATGGCATCGATCGCTGCCTTATCGGCTTCCGGTGTGGGAATAATTTCTAGCAGGCGCATGTAGCGCGGCGGGTTGAAGAAGTGCGTGCCGAACCAGGCCCAGCGAAAGTCGTCGGAAAATCCCTCCGCGATCTTGTGCACCGGCAATCCACTGGTGTTCGTAGTCACGATGGTTCCCGGCTTGCGCACGGCCTCTACCTTTCTCAGCAAGGCGCGCTTGATCTCGAGATTCTCGACGACGGCTTCAATGATCCAGTCCACGTCGGCGAGCTTCTTGATGTCGTCTTCGAAATTGCCCACCGTAACCAGTCGCGCGAGCGAGGGCTCCATAAAAGCGGCAGGCTTGGATTTCTTCGCCGCCTCTAAACCGGCGGTGGCGATTTTATTCCGCGCCGGCCCGTCGGCATCTGGAGGGACAATGTCGAACAGATAGCTGGGTACGCCGGCATTGGCGAAATGCGCGGCGATGCGGGCGCCCATCGTTCCGGCGCCCAGGACGGCGACTTTATTAATGCGCTTCATAATCAGGCCTCATGATCGATCGGTTCAAACCACCCAGGAGATTCGAGAAAAGTACGGGATTTTGAATGACAGACGCTGGCGCCGGGCATAGTCCCTGACCAGACTCTTGAACCCGCAATGGTAATCGCTTTTCCGGCAATTTATCTACGCCTGGAATCACAGGACACCCAGCTCTTGTGTGTTAAGCCAAACGCTGTGATCACGCGCACGAGCAGGCCTTCCAATTCTGAAACTCGAAACTCGAAACTTTGAACGCCTACAACTCGGGATGCGCCTTCAAATACTCCAGAGCCTTACGCGCCATTTGCTTCTCGCCACTGTACGCCAGCAACTTAGGCGCGTCGTCCAGTGGAATCCATTTTGCTCGCGCCACCTCGATCCGCATATCTTCAGAGATGTCATCGATGGTTCCCGATGTGTAGCGCAGAAGATAGAAGCTGACGATCTTGAACACTCGCTCCTTGTCTCCCCACGAGCGCACATAGACATATTTGATATCGGCGAGCTTCGTGACGGGCTCGGCTAGCAAGCCGGTCTCTTCCTTGACTTCGCGAAGCGCTGCGTCCAGAGCCTTCTCCCCCGGATCGACCAGCCCTTTGGGTAGGCATAGGACGGGCTTGGCCTTTGCCGCGCGCTTTTTAGGGGCAGAATTGGGTTTGGAATCGTGAGGTAGTTCGATGACTGCCATTGACCAGGCCCCGTCCGCTTTTCTGACAACGACGCCCCCGGCTGAAATCTCTCGGATCATACTGTCCGCAAGTTAGCAGGAATACAGGAATTTCGTCATCCCGGTGCAGTCCGGATAGTAATAGTTACCTGCGGGTTGCAGGTTCTTGCACTTGGCCCATTGGTACTCTGCAGCCTTGCCGGGAAATATGGCATCTTAATATTCAAGTAAGGATTCAGCAGTCCCGGCCTAACAAGCTGGAGACGTGGGGTTCGCAAGTGAACGGTTTCGGGAAGATCATTCGGTCCGTGCAAGCGTTCGGGCGAGAACTCTCCCGCAAACCCGTTTCTCCGCCTGCAGTTCCCATCCCATCCATTGGCGTTGCCTTGGGCGGAGGCTTTGCCCGCGGCATCGCGCATATCGGTGTCCTCAAAGTTCTGGAAGAGGAAAATATTCCTGTCCGTGTCATCGCCGGGACCAGCGTTGGAGCACTGATTGGAGCCTGCTACTGCAGCGGACTCACGCTCGATGAGATGCACGAGCTTGCGCATAATACTCGCTTCACCTCCTTCGCCCGCTGGACTCTGTCGCGCTGCGGATTCGCCTCCAACGATCGCATGATTGCTTTTCTGACCCGCACCTTGAAGTGCAAAACGTTTGAAGAGTTACGCATTCCGCTCGGGGTCACGGCCACGGATTTCAACTCCGGAGAAGCCGTGGTGTTCCATTCGGGCTCGGTGATCGATCCCGTCCGGGCCAGCTGTGCTTATCCTGGAATGTTCCTGCCCGTCGAAATACGCGGACGATATTTCGTCGATGGCATGTTGTCGCATCCCGTCCCATCGCATCCGGTCCGCGAAATGGGCGCTGATCGCGTCATCGCGGTGCACCTGAGGGGAACATGGACGCAGAAGGGCGCGCCGCGGCACCTGCTGGAAGTCATCGGGCAGTCTTTCGCGATCGCTCAGGACACCATGTCCAGCATCTGGCGGAGCGGTGCAGACCTGGTTATCGAACCTGATGTGGCGGGATACGCCTATGACGACTTCAAACGGGCCGACGATCTGATCCGCGTGGGTGAAGCCGCCATGCGGGCTGCGCTGCCTGAGGTGCGGAAATGGATCCAGATCGCACCTCAGCCCGAAGTTGAGATGCCCCCAGCCCCGCCCGAAGTGCGCAGCGCACCAATGCCCGCGGACTGATAAAGCTCAGCGCTCCAGAATCTCCTTGTACACGTTCAGTCCTACTCTTTTGGGCGCATTGGGCAGGATTGCCTCCGCCGCCCGCGTTGTGTTTCCACCAATGGCCATTTGACCGATTCTGGTCCAACCGCTGCCGAAGTCGGCGTAGATCGGCACCAGCATGGCGAAACCTTCGTCCACGTCGCTCTGCGTGAGCGACATATGCAGCTTGGCCTTGCCTCCCTCCGCTGCCGTGACCTGGTACTCGAAATGGTATTTCGGCACTTGCGTCCCGTACACCCATTCGTTGAAGAACCAGTCAAGCCGGTGGTTTCCGCCAAGATCCATCAACTTGCTCATGTGCTTTTCCGCGATGCTCTTGAAAGACTCGGTGCAGGCGGCTCGATCACGATGGCTGTCAACGAAATCGTGCATCATTTCGATGAATGCCTTGTCTCCGTCGTCCTGGCTGTACATGATCGAGCGCAGCATTGCCAGCACGTAAGCGCCTTTCGGGTATGTGACATTCTGATACGCGTTCTCGGTGCGGGGCGAAACCAGCCGCAATCCCATCCACAGCGGCCCCGCATCATTGGGCGCTATGCCAAAGCTGTTCTTATCGAGAATTCTCCGCCGCAGCCGGTCCCAAAACTCAATGTAATCTTTCCGCCAGTCCTTACCCACTCCGTTTTGCAGGAACAGAGCCGCCGAGAACTCGGCGAAGCCCTCTGATAACCATTGGTCGTGATAAGACGCCCAGCCCACAGTGTGGCCCCACCACTGATGCGCCACCTCGTGAGGAGTCACCTCCTGGACGAACCCGCTGAAATTAGAATCAATGCGGCCGAACGCCATCCATCTCTGCGTGGAGTCCGTGTAAGCGGAGATCGGGAGATACACAAGATTGGGCCACGATTGCCCGAAATTAAAGTTTGGCTGTTCCGTGATGTAGATGTCGCTGTAAGGGCTCTTACCGAAAAAGTGCGTGCAGATCTGTAGCTGCGCTCTGGTCTGTTCCAGCGCGTACTCGGTCATCCTATGTGGCGCCACAGTTTGCAAGGCTTTCACCCCGCGCAAATTGTCGGGCAGTTCAGTGATGTAATAACCCGAAATCTTGTACTTCGTGATCTCGTCCGGCATCTCCATCATCTTGTAGTCGCCATAGTTGAAGCCCGCCACGGCTACCGGGATCGGAGTCACCCAGTGGCTGACGGCGAAATCCTGCTCAACCGATTCCCCCTCCAGCTTGCCCACGCTAATTACCTTGTACCGCTTGGGCACTTTGAACGTAAGGTCGTAAAACGCGTGCTCGCCGAATCCGTTGAGATTGGGATACCAGGAGGTGCGGGCCTCGATGTAGAAGCTCCCCGTCCCGGCCTCCTCGACCACTTTGTCCCCGGCATACTCGACAGTGATATTCGCTTCTTTGCCGGGCTCGGGCGCTTTCGTCAGCACTACATAAAACGATCCGTCCGCTTTGCGGCTCTCCTGCACAAAATGCAGGTTCTGGCCTTGGTCGTCCACTACCCGCTTGACACGGAGGTTTGGCAGCAGCCCAAATTTCATCAGCCGCTCGCCCGCAATCAATGGAACGAAACTGATGGTCGCGGTGCTGAACAGGTGCTGATTTTTTGCGATGACAGTCTCGATTTTGTACCGGCGCGTGGCGAATAGGCGCCGATCTTGCTGGGAACTTGCCGTCTGCTTCGCGTATTCAGATTTGAAGTGAGCGAGATACCATATGCCGTCCCCCATGCCTTCGGGATCGTAGTTCACCAGCCCAACTTCTTCTGGTGAATCGGCCTGCGGCAGGGCGCCGACCCGCGTGCGCAAAGAGAAGCGAAGATCTTTGTGCTTCGTGCCTCGAATGTAGGCGTTGAAAAACGGAGGATGCCCGGGATTATAGATGGCCGCCAGAATATCGGCATCCACGTTGTCCATCATCTCCCCGGTGAGCAAGGACTCGGTAAGGCTCAGAGGAATTTCGCGCCTGCGGCGCATACGTTCTTTCCAATGCTCAAGAACGCGGCCTGCTTCGCCTGCGCTTTCCGCGCGTGCTCCCAGACCCGCTAAAAGCTTCGTTTGCTCACCGCCGGTGAAGCGAAGGACCACCTCGGTAAAATCTTCGTCGATTTCGTCTGTGCCGGTCCGGCGCTGGATCTCGTGACGGTCAAGCTTGGTTGCCGCCTGAAGGTGGAAGTGCCCCTCACCCGTGAAAACTGCCCCAGTGACGACGCCTTGTACCGGAGCAAGCCAGGTTAGGGT
This sequence comes from Acidobacteriota bacterium, assembly GCA_003223595.1. Classification (GTDB taxonomy): domain Bacteria; phylum Acidobacteriota; class Terriglobia; order Terriglobales; family Acidobacteriaceae; genus Sulfotelmatobacter. Next base: position 1,362 of record QHVR01000413.1, on the reverse strand, counting down.
CCCATTTCGAAATTCCAGGGTGGCAACGTCATAGGTGAGGTTGAAATTATCAAGGCGGAAGGTTTCAGCGAGCCCAACGGAGCGCAATTCTTTGTAAACCGGATCCGAGTTAGCGAACGCCAATGCCTCCGCTGGCACTGAAATCTCGGCTTGTTGCCGTGCGATGGCGAGTGTCAATACGAGCTGAACCGGTTCGAAAACATCCACCAGTTGCTCCAGCTCTTCGAAGCCTTCATGCCTGACGCGCAGGATGTATCTCCCCGGCTTCACATCCGGAGACACGAACCTTCCCAAACCGTCGCTGGTGATTTGTACAGGTTCCTGCAGGTCGCCCCCGCCGATCTCAATCTGAGCGCCCGGGATAACAGCGCCCGATTGATCTTTGACGACGCCCGAAATAGTGGATGCGAACAGCGGACTCACAAACGTCAAGAAAGCAAAGCCCAGTAGCACGCTTCTAATCGCCGATTTCATGCACACTGCTCCTTCAGCCACGAATAGAACGCGGCGTCGGATGCCAGTCTGTCTTATTTCAAATTGCTTAGGACCTGCGCTTCTTGTTGAATGCGCTTCCAGGCATTCTCGACGTGGCGTGCCTGCGTGTGGGTTTGCCCGACGCTCAGGCGCAACGTCAGCTTGCCATCGAGTTTGGTGTGCGTCAAGAACAGATCGCCGCTCTGATTCAAGCGATCCATGATGGCCTGATTGGCCGCGTCACCTGCTTTGTGGCGAAAACAAACCAGGTTTAGCGGCACGGGCGCCGCCAATTCAAACCGCTCGTCCTCTCTTACCCAACTTGCGAATTCTTGCGACAGACGGACATGCTCGCGAACGTGATGCTGCAATCCCTCCACTCCGTAATGCCGGATCACAAACCACAGCTTCAGCGAGCGAAACCGGCGACCCAGTTGAATGTGCCAGTCGCGATAATCTATGACGGCTCCAGATTCCGTAGCCTGATTTCGCAAATACTCCGGCAATATGCTGAGTGTCTGGATCAAGGCCTTCCGGTCCGCTACCCAGAAGCAGCTGCAATCGAAATTGGTAAACATCCACTTATGCGGATTGAAATTGTAGCTGTCCGCGAGTTCGACTCCGTTCTGAAGGTGCCGAAACTCCGGACAGAGCATCGCTGTTCCGGCCATCGCGGCGTCTACATGCAGCCAGAGATTGTGCTTACGACATACCTCGCCAACCGGGACTAGCGGGTCCATGGCATTGGACGACGTGGTTCCAACAGTGGCGCATACGAAGAAAGGAGTGAGTCCGGCGTTCCGATCAGCCTCGATCTGCCGGGCCAGCTCATTCGGCTTCATCGCGAAGCTCTTATCCACCTCGATAGCGCGCAGATTGTCTACGCCG
>QHVR01000554.1 GCA_003223595.1 Acidobacteriota bacterium | reverse complement strand
GCTTGCCAGATCTTCCTCTGGCAAATACACCCGGCCCATCGCGGCATCCTCTTTCACATCGCGGATGATGTTGGTCATCTGGAACGCCAGTCCGCAGCGCTCCGCCAATTCCTCGGCCGCGGGATCGCGGTATCCGAAAATGTGAATGCAAACCAGGCCCACCACGGAAGCAACGCGATAGCAGTACACCCGCAGGTCATCGAAAGTTTTGTACTGAACGCTGAGCCCCGGCGTCGTGGAACTCTGGGCGGCAACTTCGGATTCTTCCACGTCCATCGCCGTGCCGATTGCCAGTTCATCCAGCAGTCCGGCGGGAATGGCATGGCGCCGTTGAGCGTCGGTAAGGGCAAGCAAAATCGCGTCGTCTGTAGGGTACCCCTGCTGAGCGCGGTGGAGATCGTCGAGCCAAGCATCCAGCTTCTGCCGCCGTTCCGGCAGGCTGAGCGACGGCTCGTCCGTGATGTCATCGCAGCGCCGCATGAAAGCGTATACCGCACACAGAGCTTCGCGCTTGCGGCGGGGCAGGACGAGGAAGGCGTAATAAAAATTCTTGGCCGCAGTCCGAGTGATGCCTTTGCAGACGGAATACGCCATGACGAGCTGAGGCGGCGCGGGCGTCCACGGCACCGGAACCTGCTGCGTGCCCACGCTCATCGCGATGCTCCCAGAGACATGCGGAAACATTTTGACATCGCCGCCCGTGTGACCAAGGCCAGTTTCCGCGCCTTTGAAATGGCGGGCCGATTTCCCAGCACGGCATATCCCTGCTGCTCGATGGCCTTGAGGATTTCCAGGCCGCCGCGGCTGAAAAGATCGAGATCAATGGCCAGATCTCTATCCACTTTCGCGATTAAGGGAAGTCCCTGCCGGAACCAGTCACGGGCGCGCTCCACCTGAAATTTCATCATCGCGCAAAATGCGGGTGTGTTTTGTTGCTGCGCGATCCCGCTTTCCGCCACTCCGAAGGTTCGCAGGTCTTCGAGCGGAAGATAAATGCGGCCTTTTGCGTAATCCACACTGACGTCCTGCCAGAAATTGGCGAGTTGCAACGCGGTGCAGGTGTAATCCGAGAACTGCTGGCGCTCCGCATCGCGATATCCGCACAGGTACAGCACCAGATGGCCAACAGGATTAGCCGAGTAATGGCAGTATCCGAGAACATCATTGAACGTCTCGAATCGCGTGACCGTCTGATCCTGACGGAAGGCGGTCAGCAGGTCAGAGAACTCGTGCTTGGGAATATCGAACTGCCGCACGGTTTCCGACAAGGCGACGAACACAGGATGTTTCGGAGCGCCTTGATAGCAGGAATCCAGTTCCCGCTGCCACTCATCGAGCAGAACCAGCGAGGCAGCCGTATCCCCCACTTCATCCCCGAGATCGTCGGAAATTCGGCAATAGGCATAAATGTTGAAGAAATGTTGCCGTAGGCGCTTGGGTAAAAACCAGGTCGCGACCGAGAAATTCTCATAATGGGTGCGCGCCAGATGAGCGCAATATTGTTGGGCCTCGTCGAGCGCGGGAGCGCTGGCGGGAATCGCGTAGCTGGAGGGCAGCCGGCTCCATCCCAAAGCTGCCGAATTGTGAGTCGAGATCTGAGTCACGGCCGAGTTGATTGATGGTCGTTGATTAAAAATCCCAGCGCTTTCGGCCTTTTACTGAAGAATCACCGGTCAAACATTCCTCAGTGTCCCGGAATGATGGCCGTCTTGATCTCCCCACTTCGATTCAGCATGTGCCGCAGGACCTGCTGCAGGCGCGAGAGCGGCGCTTCTCCGGTGATGTAGTCGGTGGGCCGAATCTTCTTGGCCGCGATCAGTCCAAACGCCCGGCGGACGGTTTCCGGCGTGTGATGAAATGTCGCCTTCAAGGTGATTTCGGAGTAGTGCAGGCGATTGGTCTCCAGCTGAACCTTGGTGCCGCTGGCGCACCCGCCGAAGAAATTCACGGTGCCGCCTTTGCGGACCATATCCACCGCCCATTCCCAGGCTTCCGGCTTGCCGACAGCTTCAATCACGACATCGCAACCCCGCTTCTGCGGGGACAATGCGCGCACCGCATCGACTACGTCCTTGACCTTGCTGGTCTGGATAATCTCGTGGGCGCCCATCTGCTTGGCGGCTTCCACCTGGCCGTCGCGCTTTACCACCGCAATCACGTTACAACCAATGGCGCGAGCGACCTGTACAAACATCAACCCGATCGGCCCGCCACCAAGGATCGCGACTGTGTCGCCGATTTCCACCCCGGTCTCGTGCAGCCCTCGTAAGACGCAAGCCAGAGGCTCGGTCATCGCGGCATCTTCGAAAGTCACATTAGGCGGAATTACCAGCATGTTGGCGTCAACGATCCGCCGCGGCACGCGGATATATTCCGCATACGCTCCGTTGTTGAACAGGAGATCTTCGCAAAGATTTTCCTGGTGTTTCGAGCAATAGAAGCACATCTGGCAAGGCGCGGAGTTCAGCGCGACCACTCGCATGCCCTTCTTGAAGCCATTCACTCCGGCCCCGACTTCTTCGATTACCCCGGCCAGTTCATGGCCAAACAGGGCAGGGGGGACGATCATGCGGGCATGATAGCCGCGCAAATACACTTTCAGGTCCGTGCCGCAGGTCAAAGCGACCTGCACTTTCACCAGCACCTCGCCATCACCGACGCGGGGTATTGGAACCTTCTCAATCTTTACGTCTTCTTTGCCGTACAGGACGGCAGCGGTCATTTTTCCGTTCACTGCGGGTTTCCTTCCCGGATACTGCCAGCCCACGAACTGCTGGGCTGAATCATGATCTTCATCGACGACGGTTGCGGGTGGGCAGCCAGTTCCAGCGCCTTCGTGCTCTGGTCGAGGGGAAAGCGATGGCTTACCAGCCGTTCCAGATCCATCTCGCGATTCATGACAAATCGGACTGATTCTTCCTGCAGATCGACGGACGCGCTGTAGGATCCCACCAGAGTCTTCTCGTCGACGCAAATGGCTGCAGGATCGATGATTGCCTCCCCGTGCTGCGTTTGCGCAAACAGCAAAACACGCCCGCCTGGACGCGCAGCATCCATGGCAGTGCGAATCAGGGAATTGCCGCCTACGGCTAAAATCACTGCGTCGGCGCCACGCCCCTCGGTGAGTTCACGGACACGCTGCACTACATCCGTCCGCGAAGCGTCTATACAATTGTCAAGTCCGAAACTTCTTCCTATTTTAAGCCTCTCTGGATACAAATCGGAAGTTATTAAGCTGGCCCCCGCCCGGCGAGCTAATACGCTTAGTATGATGCCGATCGGCCCCTGTCCGATGGCCAGTACGGTCTCTCCCGCCTGCAACCGCAAGGCCTCGATTCCCTTCATGCAGGTGTTTACCGGCTCCACAAAGCAGGCCTGTTCGAAGGAAACCCCTTCGGGAATACGCACCGTCCCGCGCTCCACGATCCAGTCCAGCACGCGAACGTACTCGGCGAATCCACCTCCGGAGGGCTCAAACCCAGCCGTGCAGCCCACTTTCTTGTAAGTGGCGCACTGGGCAAAAGTTTTGTGTTCGCAGTAAAAACACTCGCCGCAGGGAACGTGGTGGAAAACGATCACGCGATCGCCGGGCCGGACGGAGCGCACGTTCTGCCCAACATCCGCGACGACTCCCGAGGTCTCATGGCCGAAAATGCGCGGCGCGGAATGGGAACCTGTGGCGATCTTCTTCAGATCTGTGCCGCAAACGCCGCAAGAGTGCACTCGGACCAGCATCTCGCCGGGGCCAATATCGGGCACCGGGACCGTCTCGACCCGCACGTCGTTGACGCCGCGGTACACTGCCGCCTTCATTGTGCCTGGGATCGAATGCGGAGGGTCTTCGACCGCGTACTGTCCGGCTATGCCCATGAATTGGTGTTAGATGATCATACCAGTAGCCTAGCTTCAAAGCATGTACCGACAGCCGCGCCTGGCTTTGGCTTAGGTGTGACGGCCGTTCCCAATCGGCAATCTTTTCTTCACTGTTTTCGTGCTATTCTGCGCAAAACCAAGGACAACCGTGCTCACAGAACTGCGCCTGGAGAACTACGCAGTAATCGACAATCTCGTGGTGGAGTTCGGCCACGGCCTGAACCTTCTGACCGGTGAAACAGGAGCAGGGAAGTCCATCCTCATTGATGCGCTAGCGCTCTTGCTGGGTGAAAAGGCGTCCACCGACGTCATTCGCGGTGGAATCGAGCGGGCTGTGATTGCGGCGGTTTTCGAAGTCGCAGGGACCGCGGCAGATGCCGTCGCCAAACTTCTGGAAGCGAATGGCCTGGACAAGTCTGACGACCGCTCTCTGATCCTGCGCCGAGAGATTTCCGCCAGTGGAAAAGGCCGTGTTTTCGTCAACAATCAGCCCGCCACGGTGGCTGTCCTGCGGCAGTTGGCGCCTTATCTTGCCATCATTCACGCGCAGAATGAATCCATTCTTTCCTTTGATGGCCCGGCGCGCCTCGAGTTGCTGGACGCGTTTGCCGAAAGCCGTATCGAAAACGTTGCCCAAAACTATACGGCCTGGAAGCAGATTCGAAGCCGCATAGACGAGTTGGAGCGGGGCGAGCAAGATCGCCTTCGTCTGGTGGATCTCTGGACGTTCCAGAAACGCGAAATTGAAGACGCGACGCTGCAGAGCGGGGAAGATGAGAGTCTGGAATCTGAGAAACGCGTTCTGGCCAACGCCGAAAAAATATATAACGCCGCTATGAATGCCTTCGATCTGCTCTACGAGGGCAGCGGGTCAACATCCTCTTCGCTGCGGGCGGCGCAGAGGCAGGTCGAAGAACTAGCGCGATACGAGCCGAAATTTCAGGAAGCTCTAGCGGCGCTCGAAAGCGCTCGCATCAGCGTCGAAGATGTCGGGGCCACGCTGCGCGATTATGCTGGAGGAATTCATGCCTCCCCTGAGCACCTGGCCAAGGTAGAGGACCGGCTCGCGCTCCTGGATCGACTTAAAAGAAAATATGGCCCCAGCCTGGACGAGGTCATTCAGTTCAGAGCCGAGGTCTCGCGCAAGTTATCGGAAGTGGAGAATAAAGACGAAATCCTGCGCCAGCTTCGCGGCCAACTAGCGCAAGCCGCGGAGGAATACCTGCGTGCAGCTCAGGCGCTCTCGAAAACCCGCACCGCCGCCGCCCGCCGCTTAGAGAAAATGGTTGAATCCGAGATCAACGATCTGGCCATGAAGTCGGCGTTCCACATCGAGATCACGCATTGCGCCGAAGAATCCAACTGGAGCGCGTCCGGAATCGGGCGAGCCCTTGCGGCAGTTGGAGCACATCGCCTCTGGCGGCGAACTGTCCAGGGTGATGCTGGCCTTAAAAGCTTGCGTGGAATCCGGCGCGGAGGCCAGCAACGCTAGAAAGCGTCCACCGTCAACTGCCCGCAAGAACCGGGAGAAAGGCCAGAAGACTCTGGTCTTTGACGAAATCGATACTGGCATTGGCGGACGGGCCGCGGAGGCGGTCGGCAAGAAGCTCAAGTCTCTCGCCCGCGGCAATCAAGTGCTATGCGTGACCCACCTGCCGCAGATTGCCACCTTCGGCGATCATCACTACGTGATTGAAAAGAAAGAATCGGCCGGACGCGCCCGCACCACCATCCGCGAGGTGACCGGAGAAGATCGAACCGAAGAAGTCGCACGCATGCTGAGCGGGGCAAAACTCACGGAAACATCGAGGAAGCATGCCGAGCAGTTGATTCGGACTAACGGCTGAGTTCGGATTCGAGGGAAGGCGTGCCTTGTGCGAGGGTGCTGCTGGGAAGGCTATCGCCCACCCGGATCGTGAAGTTAACCGTAATGGTTGCCTTGCTCTCTACAGCTTGGCCGTGCTGATATATCGGCTTGAATTTCCATTCGCGAACTGCCTGCTGAGCGGCACTGGATAGGATTGCCGGCCCGCGCAGCACGCGGACATTCTCGATCATACCGTCGGTCCCAATCAGAGCTTCCAGCACCACCGATCCCTGCACGTTCATGTGCTGGGCCAGAACGGGATAGGTGGCGTGAATTTCAGTCTGGGGCAGATGCGTCGCTGAGGCGGGCACAACCTCGTGCGTCGCCGCTTTGCTGGTGACGCTGGCGGCAGGAGCTTCCAGTTGAATGCCCGGAACCTTTGCAACCTGCACCTTGGTGACATTGCTACGGGGCCGCACCGTGTGATGATTGTCTCCCGCGATCACTTCCACATCCAACGGAGGTAGTACGGTTCGAGTGGCAGTGACGGCCGGTGCTTCAGGAGCTACAGGCTGGGACGAAGTTTTGGCGGTAGCAACGGGATTCTTAGTGGCGTGGGCCACGGCGGAGCTCGCCGCGGGAGCAGCCTTAGTGGCGACAGGAGCGGATTGAGCCGCGCTGGCCGGTGTGGGCTGAGCGGTCGGCAGATCCGACTCGATCACTGCCTCTTCGGAACCAAACCAGAACTGGCGATCCTTGATCAGAATTGCAACCAGGGCCACCAGAAGCAGGACCAGGGCAAGCATCAGCTTCCGCGGCTGCGAGCCTTTGCGCGCCTGCGCTGGGGTCACGTTTCGGTTTTGGCTCAGTTCCAACATTTTGTTCGCTGACCTGGGAGTCTGCGGAATTACGTCATCAGATTGCTCCTGTTGTGGTGCTATGACAATGGCACGGGGTGGCGGAAGGGGGGCACGAGGGTGCTATGCCAGTTAACTCTTTGGGTTCAAGCAGTTCCGCCTGCAATCGAGAGCAGTTCCTTGCTCTGTGTGCGGACGCGCACCTGCCCGTGATTTTCGTCACGGCAGAGAGTCCGGCGTTGTCCTAAGGTCTTGAGGTGGCTTCCCCTATGAACCCCGATCGTCCAGCATGGATGGAGGGCCCTCCGGCCAGATGTGAGGCGTTGCCACAAATGCAACATTCGGCCAAAAGACTGGTGCTGTTGGGAGCCCCCGGGGTGGGTAAGGGAACTCAAGCCGCTCTGCTGCGTGAGCGCCTGGGAGCGTGTCACCTTTCCACTGGAGATGTTTTCCGCAGCGCTGGGAGCCGCCCTGAAAGCGCTCAAACCCCGGCCATCCGGGAGGCCTTGGCGTACATCCGCCGCGGAGAATTGGTGCCGGATGCAACTGTGCTGGAGATGGTTTGTGAGCGCAAAGTCTGCCTGCACTGTCGCGGCGGCTTCATCCTGGACGGTTTTCCCCGAACGGTCGGCCAGGCTGAATCCCTGAAGAAACTCATGCACGACGAGGGGCTGTCCCTTACTGCAGTCATCAATTACGACTTGCCAGCCCACGAAATCGTGCAACGCCTCGCCGGGCGGCGCACCTGTTCGCAATGCAAAGCCGTCTACAATCTCACCGAACGGCCTCCCAAAGTGGCGGACCGCTGTGATCTCTGCCACGCGCCTCTTTTCCAGCGCGATGACGACCGCCCGCAAGCCATTCGCGTCCGGTTGGATACTTATGAACGGAGCACAGCCCCCCTGATCGATTTTTATCGGGAATTAGGATTCCTTGTGCCGGTGCCTGCGGTAGGTTCTCCGGAAGAGATCTACGCGAGAACTCTGGCACTTCTGCCTTTAAATACCGCCCAGCCCTCGGCGTGAACTTCTCCGTTCGCTGCGGGATTGCAGCATTTCGCTGCTAATCGCCACAGTTTCTTGAGCTTACGTTGACCATCCCGATACTTTCCGATACTTTAGGCATAACGCCACAATGGGAATCGTGTACCCTGAAGGTACGGTTTTCGGCGTGTCTAGCATCCAAATGACTGAAGGCAGGCTCCTCATCTCGCTCTCCGTTTCAAAACAGGTTGTAAGTCCAGAGCACTGAGGAATCGAAGGAGCGGGTTTTAATCGTGGCACCTATTCTAGGCAAGACAGACGCAAAGACTTTACTTTTACTGAAGCCACGTGGCTTCTGCGCCGGCGTAGTCCGGGCGATTGATGTAGTGCGGATAGCCTTGGAAGCATTCGGGCCTCCGATCTACGTCCGCAAAGAGATCGTGCACAACAGTTTTGTGGTGGAAGAACTTCGCGGCAAGGGCGCGATCTTCGTCGATAGCGAAGACGAGGTGCCCAATGGCGAGCGCATCATCTACAGCGCGCACGGAGTCTCTCCTGATGTGCGCGAGCACAGCGCACGGCGCGGGCTGCGGGTGATTGACGCTACTTGCCCCCTCGTCACCAAGGTCCACGTGGAAGCCGTGAAGTTTGCGAAAGAGGGCTACTCGCTGATCCTCATCGGCCATAAGGATCACGACGAGGTCGTAGGAACTCTCGGAGAGGCTCCGCTCGTCACTCAGGTTGTCGGTTCGCCAGAGCAGGTAGCTGGTCTGGAGGTGCCGGACCCCGATCGCGTGGCCTATCTCACGCAGACGACGCTGAGCCTGGACGAAACCAAAGACATCATCGCCGCCCTCAAGCAGAAGTTCCCGAACATCAAAGGGCCTGCGGCGCAGGACATCTGCTACGCCACGGAGAATCGCCAGGTCGCCGTGAAGCAAGTTGCCTCCGAGGCGGATTTGCTGTTGGTGGTGGGCTCGGAAAACAGTTCCAACTCCAACCGCCTGGTAGAAGTCGCACGGAATCTGGGCACAAACGCTCATCTTATCGACAGTTGTACTGACATTGAATCTGAATGGCTGAAGGGCGTGAAGACCATCGCGCTCACCGCTGGAGCTTCGGCGCCAGAGCACCTGGTCGAAGAGACGGTAACGTTCCTGCGGAACAAAGGCTTCGCCAATGTGCAGGAACTCGAAGTGATGCCCGAAAACGTTCGCTTCGGCCTGCCGCCGGAGATCGTGGAAGCTATCGCCGCCGCTCCCAGCAGCGTGACCGCAAACTAGCGAGAGGAGTTGTTGCAAGAACAAGCATGGACATAAACTCCCCTGATCCGAATCCAGCAGCGGTCGGTTCCGAGCCCCAACTTCGGTTCGGAAAAATTGAGGAACTGGGTAGCCGGGTCAGCGCCGCCATCGCGGCGGCCAAGAAATATCTTTTCTCGGAGCAGCACGAAGAAGGCTACTGGTGCGGAGAACTCGAGGCGGATACGACCCTCGAATCGGACTACATTCTGCTGCACACGTTGCTGGGCACGGGCAACTCGCAGCGCTTTGAGAAAGCGGCGCAGTGGATCTTGCGCCACCAAAATAATGACGGCGGCTGGAGCATCTACAACGGCGGTCCGTCGAACCTCAGCGCCTCAGTCAAAGCTTATTTCGGTCTGAAGCTGGCGGGCTATACCGCCGATCACCCCGCGCTGCACAAAGCACGCGAGAAGATCCTTGAGCTCGGCGGCGTCACCGAAGTTAACACCTTCACCAAGATCTATCTGTGTTTTTTCGGCCAGTACGACTACGACGCCGTTCCTGCGATTCCCCCCGAGATCGTGCTTTTTCCGAACTGGTTCTGGTTCAACATCTACGAGATTTCCTCGTGGTCGCGCGCCATCCTGGTGCCGCTCTCCATCTGCTACGCCAAAAAACCTTTCAAGAAGATTCCGCGGGAAATGGGCGTGGAAGAGTTGTTCGTAGGCGGCATGCAGAAGTCGCGCATGCACCTGCATTGGGCCAAAAAGATCGTCTCCTGGCGAAACTTCTTTCTGGTGCTGGACCGGCTGACTCACTGGCTGGAGCGCGTACACGTGCGTCCTTTGCGCTCGATCGCCCTTAAGAGCGCGGAAAAATGGATGCTGGAGCGCTTCGAGATGAGCGATGGATTGGGCGCGATTTACCCATCCATCATGAATTCCATCATCGCGTTACGCTGCCTGGGATACTCCCTCGACGATCCGCAGGTCATTCGCGCCATGGACGAGTTTGAAAAACTAGGCATCGAGGAAGAAGAAACTTTCCGCATGCAGCCTTGCGTCTCTCCCGTCTGGGATACCGCATATGCGGTGTTCGCGCTGGCAGAAGCCGGAGTTCCCGCCAACGATCCGCGCATGGTGAAGAGCGCCGACTGGATTCTGCAGAAACAGGTCCGCACCGTGGGGGACTGGAAAGTGAAGAATCCGAAGGGGCAGCCCGGCGGCTGGTACTTCGAGTTTAATAACGAGTTCTATCCCGACGTCGATGACAGCGCCATGGTATGCCTCGCCCTCAGCCGGGTGGAGCATCCCAACGGCCGCTATCAACGCGAGTCGGTGCAGCGCGCCATTGACTGGATATTCTCCATGCAGTGCAAGAACGGCGGCTGGGCATCCTTCGACAAAGATAACGACCGCATGGTCTTCCAATACGTGCCCTTCGCTGACCATAACGCGATGCTCGATCCGCCTACTGTGGACATCACCGGCCGCATCATGGAAATGCTGGCGACTTACGGCTACACCAAAGATCATTCGGCGGTGAAGAAGGCTCTCCAGTTCGTCAAAAACGAGCAGGAACCCGATGGCAGCTGGTTCGGACGGTGGGGCGTCAACTACATCTATGGCACCGCGCTGGTATTGCGAGGCCTGGAAGCCATCGGCATGGACCTGCACGAACCTTGCATCCAGCAGGGCGCCGAATGGCTTCGCATGGTGCAGAACGCCGATGGAGGATGGGGTGAGACAATAGGCTCCTACGACGATCCCACATTGCGCGGTCAGGGCGACAGCACTCCCTCACAAACCGCCTGGGCCATTCTCGGCCTGCTGGCGGCAGGAGACACGCGCAGCGACTCAGTGGCCCGTGGCATCGCTTATCTCATGCGTACCCAAAATCAGGACGGGTCATGGAATGAGCAGCTTTATACTGGCACTGGTTTTCCGCGCGTCTTCTACCTGATGTACCACCTCTACCGGCAATACTTCCCGCTCCTGGCCTTAACCACCTACGCCAAGGTCATGGAGAAGACCGGGAACTGATTGCGTGCTGCTGGTCTGTGCGCTGGCGCGCCGCACTCCGACCATCGCCAAATGAGACTCTGAAAGATGGCCCCACTTGAAGTAGTGCTCAAGCGATTTGAAACTCCTGACGAAGTCCGTACCTTTGAAAAAGGGAAGTTTGAAATCATTCACCTCGCTGGCCTGACCATTGGCCGCGCGACCTACCAACCAGGATGGAAGTGGTCCGTCCATGTAGGCCCCGCCCTCGGCGCCTCACGCTGTAATGTGGAACATGTAGGAATGGTGCTCTCCGGTTGCGCTACGGCTGCCATGGAAGACGGCACCATTCACGAACTCCGCCCGGGCGTCGTGTTCTACATTCCCCCTGGTCCTCCCGGACACGATAGCTGGGTTGTGGGCGATGAGCCGTACGTGTCCTTACACTTCCTCGGCGCGGATCACTACGCGGCCAAGTAGCAGGAGCACAGAATCTGCCTCGCGCCAGGCATGGGTTAGTCCTACATTTCGTTTCTGTTTGCTATCTTTGTTGACAAGCTTTGCGTCTGTGGCGAATCCTGATTGCAATGCAGGCATTCGTCACCGGCGCCACTGGATTCCTAGGTTCCCACGTTGCGCGAGTCCTTTGCGAACAGGGCGCCAAGCTGCGCTTGCTGGTGCGCGCTACCAGCAACCTGAAAAACCTGCAGGGACTGCCTGCCGAAACGGTGACTGGCGATCTGCGCGATCCGGGATCGTTGGGAAAGGCCATGGCTGGATGCGACACCGTCTTCCACGTCGCCGCCGACTATCGCCTATGGGTGCGTGACCCGCAGGAGATGTATCGCTCCAACGTAGATGGCACCCGCGCTCTTCTCGAGGCCGCCCGCAGAATCAACGTGCGCCGCTTGGTTTATACGTCCAGTGTCGCCACGATCGGCTTTAGGACGAACGGCAGCCTGGCGGATGAGGATTCCCCAGTCTCGGTGAGCGACATGATCGGGCATTACAAGCGTTCCA
>QHVR01000553.1 GCA_003223595.1 Acidobacteriota bacterium | reverse complement strand
ATAATCCAGTATCCGGGGTGCTGAACCTTTCCATGCTGCTGGAACGGCTCATGGCGAGCGGGTCGTACCCGGCGGGGAGAGAAGCTGAGTTCCGAAAATACTTGAGCATGATCTCAATCGAGACCGCGCGGGTAGGCCGCATCGTTTCCGATCTGCTTGCATTTTCGCGGCGCTCGAAACCGCAGCGCGCGCCTGCCGATCTGAACAAATTGGTTCGCACGACGATCGGGCTCGCCGATCACAAGCTGAAGCTAATCAGCGCGGAGGTCATTCTCGACTTACAGGAAAATCTTCCGCTAGTGGAGTGCGACTCCTCCCAGATCCAGCAGGTAATCCTCAATCTCGTGCTCAATGGCGCCCAGGCGATGCAGCCGCGCGGTGGAGGCAAGCTGACCATTCGCACCCGGCTGATCCCGCAAGAGGAGTGCGTGGAACTGTGCGTCCAGGATACTGGCGACGGAATCGCCCCCGAAAACCTGTCGAAGATTTTTGATCCCTTCTTTACTACCAAGCCGGAGGGAAAAGGGGTTGGACTCGGCCTTGCGGTTCTCTATGGCATCGTTAAGGCGCACGAAGGGGAGATCGAGGTCATAAGCCAGCGCAATGAAGGCACAATCTTTACCGTCACGCTTCCGCTCAAGTCGGGAGTGAACGCAGCAGAAGTCAAGGAAGTGCAGGTACAAGGTGCGTGAGCGAACTCTGCCTGGTGCCGATTGGCAGCCTGCCTCCGCGGGCACTGGAATGGATCGAGAACGCGGCCGCAGAGTGGTTTCCGTTGCCTACCCGTCGCTTGCCGGCGATCGCCATTCCCGATCGTGCTTACGACGCCAAGCGAGGCCAGTACCAGTCGGTTGAATTTATGAAGACGCTCGCTCAATGCGCCCCGCGCGATGCTTTTCGCGTGCTGGGAATCACAAATGTAGACCTGTCGATTCCCATGCTGAGCTTCTTGTTCGGACAGGCACAGTTCGAGGGCCCGATTGCAGTGGTTTCGCTGTGCCGCTTGCACCAGGAATTTTATGGCTTGCCCGCGCAGGAGGCTCTTCTGCGGGAGCGAACCGTGAAAGAAGTTTTGCATGAACTGGGGCACACTTTCGGATTGGTGCATTGTGCGGATTCGACCTGCGCCATGAGTTTGGCTACGCATATCGAATTGGTGGATTCGAAAACGGAAAAATATTGTGCGCGATGCGGCACGCAGTTGGCACAGAGATTCGCGCGAAACGGAGGAGTATGAAAAAGCATTGGCCCATCCTGGTGGTCGACGACGAAGAGGTCATGTGCGAATCCATGGCGGCCTGGCTGCGGGAAGATGGCTATCGCGTGGATACGGCACCCGACGGGCAGAAAGCGCTCGAACTGGCGCGGGCCGTCGATTACGCCATTTGCTTCGTCGACCTGAAAATGCCCGGCGGTATGGATGGCATCGAGACCATGATGGAAATTCACCGCATTCGGCCGGATGCTTCTATCATCATCATCACGGCCTATGCAACTGTGGACACCGCGATTCAGGCCATGAAAGAAGGGGCGCAGGAGTACATCGTCAAGCCCTGCAATCCGCAGGAGATTTCCATGTTGGTGTCGCGCATTCTCAAGCTGAAAAAGTTACAGAGCGAGAATGCCATTCTGCGCAAGAAGCTGGCGCGGCAGTACAAGCATCACGACATCATTACCAAGAATCCGCGGATGGATGAAATTCTCGCGTTAACCCAGGATGTAGCCAGCCTGCGCAGCACCGTCTTGATTCGCGGAGAAAGCGGGACCGGAAAAGAGTTAGTGGCCCGTGCCGTGCATTTCTCCGGAAACCGAGCCGACAAGCCATTCATCGCTGTGAGTTGCGCGGCGTTGACCGAGACTCTGCTGGAGAGCGAATTGTTCGGCTACGAGAAAGGAGCCTTCACCGGCGCCGTCGGGCAGGCAAAGGGAAAATTCGAACTGGCGGATGGAGGCACGATTTTTCTGGACGAGATCGGCGACATCTCTGCCAAATTGCAGGCCGATCTTCTGCGCGTTCTGCAGGAGCGGCGCTTCTATCGTGTAGGCGGAACCCAGGAGGTGGAAGTCGATGTGCGAGTCATTGCGGCAACCAATAAGAATCTAGCCGAGGAAGTGCAGCAGGGAAGATTCCGCGAAGATTTGTACTATCGCCTGAACGTCATCGAAATCCAGCTTCCCCCATTGCGCGAGCGCCGCGAAGACATCCCGCTGTTGGCCGAGCATTTTGTGCAGCGCATCTCGTCAGAATTGGGGAAAGATGTCGCGGGCATCTCTGCCGACGCCCTCAAGGTGCTGATCGCCTACGATTGGCCGGGCAACGTGCGCGAACTGGAAAACGTAATCGAACGCGCCATCGTGACCTGCCGCAACGGCTCGCTGGAGGCGGCGGATTTCTCATGGCTGCACCGGGATACGACTCAGGCCCAGGATTGGGAAGTGCCAGACGTATCTTTGGGAGAATTGGAACGCCGCGCCATCGTCGCAGCCTTGGAGCGCAAACATGGCAATGTGAAGGAGGCTTCCAGCGCGTTGGGAATTGATCGCTCGACACTCTATGACAAGCTCAAACGCTATGAGATTTCTCATTGAGCTCTGGTGGTCATGGATTTCGAAGTCTCTAATCATGCGGAGCGGAGTTCGGCAATCCCATGTGCGCACGAAGTTCCTGCCACTGCTGCATGACTCGCGAATCATGTGAGAGTTCGGCAGCCCTACGCAGCGACTCCTCTGCCTTGGGAAGATTGTTGAGTTGGACGAAGCAATCCCCGAGACCCGCCCATGCATACCAATCTTGCGGGTACTCCTGACTGACCTGCTCAAAGACTGGCATCGCCTCACTGCATCGCCCATCGTCGGCCAGTTGCAGCGCCACTTGCACATGAGCGTCTGCAAGGTTCTTAGCAACTGGAGCGTTGTGCGGGGCCAATTCGTGGGCGACGGTGAAAACGGTCAAATCATCTTTCCACTGCTTTTCTTGCGAGACGGCCAACACAGCGAACACAACGGCTAATAGTCCGGCTGCAGGCAATAAAGGAACGCGCAGTTCCCCGGCGACGTGCCATACAGTCGCGACCAGAAGCATCAAGCCAGCCGAGGGCAGGTACGTGTATCGGCCATGCAGAAAGTCTCCTGGATTGAGAGCATTCAGGTCGAGCGTGAGAAGAATCGGCAGTCCCAACAGGAGCGTGCCGATTACCAGGGCATACTCGACATTCGCGGCGTCTTGCGCTGGAAGGTCACGTCGAGCTTTTTTCCATGCCCAGATCAATGCCAGCGCCAGGATCGCAACCGCGCAAGCCACGCCCAGCCCCGGCATGATGACGCCCCGGAAAGAAAACCGCTGGGCCAGAGTGGGATCTGCAAACGCGCGTGAGTGGTCGGGCCAGAGCAAGACCTTCACGTAGAACCAGAGCGTCGCCGGCCAGGACAGCAGCACGGTGCTCCAAGGCAAAGACTGGGTGCGGGACGCAAGCTTCCCTCCCAACGCATGGAACCGCATTAGAAGATACAACCCCGTGACGCACAAAAACGGTACAGTTTGCCGGAGTGCCCGCCTCAGCCGAACTCGAAAATCTGCGTCTCCGTTCTCGCCTCGAGGCACGAGCAGCGGCAACGCAAAAATTAACACGGGAAATATGATCGATGTTTCTTTTGCAAGGAGTGCCGCAAAGCAAACGGCCGCGGAGGTGACCAGCCAGTACAGCTGAGGCTGCGCGGCCTTCCTACTCCGGGCCGTCTTGCGCGACTTTCTTTCGTGACTTTGGCCTTGAGGAACGACCGCTATCCACCTGAGGTATAGAAGCAACGCACCCAAGATTGCCGCGGACATCAACGGATCGGGCACGGTGACCCACCCCACCGATTCGTTCTGTGCCGGATGCAGCGCGAACAAGCTTGCGGCGATTAACGCGGCGATGCGATCGCGCAGCAGTCTCAGCACCAGTAGTCCCAGCAAGACCGCAACTGCCAGGTGTTTCACAATGCTGAGCAGGTGCCATCCCCATGGAGACATCGCGCTCAGAATGAAATTGATCCTCAGCCACACGAGGAACAGAGGCCGATAGAAACTCGGAGGCCCGCCCGTGAATTGCGCCCAGACGTAGTTCGCGAAGTAGTCCCACACATGATCGGGGAACTGGATACGCGGATCACCCGTGAAACGGTGATCGTCGAGAACGAATTGGAACTTCAAGCTGGGGCTGTAAACGGCAAAGGCAACAGCGCCTAAACACAAAGCCACGACGAAGAAGGTCCGAACGGAGAGCAACTCCGGCACTGCAGTTAACGGCTTCCCAATAGCGGGATTCTGCCGGCGAGTCGAAAGGCCAAGATTCATCTTCAACGCAGAAAAACTGCAGGGAATTGTCTCACAACCTCAGTTAGGCATGGAGGCCCGGCCGCCAGGGCAGGAGCCGATTCGGCGGGGATAGGACAGAGAGATAGACTTCCGCAGTTGCTGGGCTACGACGTCTAGCTTCCACCCGCGTGACCTTTTCAGATCTCCTGGCAGCTCTATGCCTAGCAAATACGGACTTGCGGTTTGCCGATATAGCAACGTTAATGCAGCGCTCACCAGCTTTTGTCGCTCTGGGCTGACAGTGAAGTTCTCTGTTGTACTCGAATACCGCGCGCGCAGCATTGTGGGGTGAACGTCAATTACCGTGCCGCCCGTAGCTCGTGCGAGCTCTGCAGTGTCATCGCTGCCGGGAAAGCGGTCTCCGGTCCACAAGAAATCTCGCAAGAGGAATACATCCAAGCGGACAGACGCGCGTTGCAGTCGATCTTCCAATTGCGCGCTGTTTATCTGACTGCGGTTGTCCTCGCCATCCGTTATCACGTAAATCGCGTCACCGGGAGCCGCATTAGGAATGTGGTCGAGAACGTACTCGATCGCGTCCCTCAGGGCTGTCTTCCTTCTTGTCGAAGAGTTCAGAGCTTTTTTGCGTTGCGTTAGCTCCGATGTAAGCTGCTCCCGAGCAACGGAAAAATCCAAGGTTCGGTCTACTTGCTTATTAAAACCCAGCAGAGCGATCGAAACACTGGAAGGTAGTCGCTTTACCGCGTCTGCCGCGACCCAATAGGCTAGCTCGGCCTTCCCGCTGGCATCCTCCATGCTTTCACTGGTGTCCAGAAGGATTGCGACCCGGTTCGGCCCTGAAAACGGCGTTGCTGCCGTGATCGCCAACG
>QHVR01000552.1 GCA_003223595.1 Acidobacteriota bacterium | reverse complement strand
TAGCTGCAGCCGCTGGTACTCCCGCAGCTCATGCAGCGGTAGCAGCTGCCGTTTCTGGTCATGATGCTGCCGCAGAAGCTACAGGTGGGTGCGTCGCCCAGGTCGACTATGCTCGACAGCGCGTCCGCCGCGTGGACGGAACCAGCCCTGCCACCTGAGTCGCGAATCGCGAGCGATTCCTGTGTACTGGGCGTGGACTCCTCAGGACTCACGGCTCGGGACTCAGGACTAGCCTTCAGCCTGAAGTTCTCGAACAGCATCTGCTGCTGGCCGGTGAGGAAACGCAACTGCAGCCAGCGGAAGATGTAGTCCATGATGCTCTTGGCGTAGCCGATGTCCGGGTTGCCGCTCCATCCACTCGGCTCAAAGCGCGTGTGGGCGAATTTGTCGCAGAATAGTTCCAGCTGAACTCCGTGCTGCAGCGCGATCGAGACGGCCAGCGCGAAGCTGTCCATCAGGCCGCTCACCGTGGATCCTTCTTTCGCCATCGTGATGAAGAGTTCGCCCGGCTTGCCATTGGGATAGAGCCCGACAGTGATGTATCCCTCGTGGTCTCCCACTTTAAATTTGTGGGTGATCGATGCGCGCTCTTCCTGCAGCTTGTGGCGCACCGCGCGCGGCGGGGCGTTCAGATCTTCTTCTTCCACCACAGGAGGCGCAGAGGCCGCGGAGGATTTCTCCGAGCTGGCCGTCTTCGTCCCTGCGGCTGAGAGCGGCTGGCTCTTCTTGCACCCATCGCGATAAATGGCGACGGCTTTCAATCCCAGCTTCCACGCCTGCAGGTAAGCATCGCTAATGTCCTCGATGGTGGCGTTCTCGGGAAGATTGACCGTCTTCGATATAGCTCCCGAGATGAAAGGCTGCGCAGCCGCCATCATCCGCAGATGCCCCGTGTAGTGAATCGAACGAGTCCCCTTGGCCGGCTTGAACGAGCAATCAAAGACCGCGAGGTGATCGTCCTTAACATGCGGCGCCCCTTCAATAGTTCCAGTAGCGTCAACGTAACTGACGATCGCATCCGTCTGCTCGTGCGTGTATCCCAGCTTGAACAAAGCCGTAGGCACAGTATTGTTAACAATCTTAATCATCCCCCCACCAACGAGCTTCTTGTATTTAACAAGCGCCAAATCCGGCTCAATCCCCGTCGTATCGCAGTCCATCATGAAGCCTATGGTGCCTGTGGGGGCCAGGACTGTGACTTGGGAATTGCGGTAGCCGTGTTTTTCGCCGTGCTGCAGGGCTTCGTCCCAGCATTGTTTGCTGGCTTCGAACAGCGGTGTGGGGACGTTGCCTTTATTGATTCCATTCACTGAGGCGCGGTGCATTCTGATTACGTCTAAGAATGGCTCGCGGTTGATGTACCAGCCGGGGCAGGCACCGCCGGGCATGACGTTGGAGCCCAGATTTTTTTCTGCAAGATTCTTCTTTGTGGGCTCCGTGGCGGGGACTAGCGAGTCGCATTGTTCTGCTATGCGGCTGCTTTGCAGATAGGCTTCGCCGCACATGATTGCGGTTACGCAGGCGGCGTAGTCGCGGCCGGCGTCGCTGTCATACGGGAGGCCTGCGGCCATGAGCAGCGCGCCCAGATTGGCGTAGCCCAATCCCAGCGGGCGGTAGTCGTGGGAGTTGGCCATGATGGCTTGCGTGGGATATCCGGCGTTGTCCACGAGAATTTCCTGCGCGGTAATCAGGACATCGACGGCGTGGCGATAGGCTTCCACGTCGAAGGTGCCGTTGGGCGCGAACTTCAGAAGGTTCAGGCTGGCCAGGTTGCAGGCGGAATCGTCGAGGAACATGTACTCGCTGCAGGGATTGCTGGCGTTAATTCTCGCCGTGTTCTTCGAGGTGTGCCAGCGGTTTACGGTGGTGTCGTACTGCATTCTTGTGCAGGAGATCTTTGGCTTTGTAGGTCTTTACTACCGAGTGATCGGTGACGCTGCGGGTGGAGAAATCGGTGTCGCGGACTACGGCGTACATGAAGTCGTCGGTCACGCGGACGGAGTTGTTGGCGTTCTGGAAAAAGATGCTGGAGTAAGCGTCGGAATCGGGATGCGAGCCGTCGTATCCGAGGGAGACCAGCGCGTGGGCCTTGGCTTCTTCCTTCATCTTGCACTCGATGAAGTCCTGGATGTCGGGATGATCGACATTCAGGATCACCATCTTGGCGGCACGGCGTGTCTTGCCGCCGGATTTAATGACGCCGGCGAACGCGTCGAATCCCTTCATGAAACTGAGCGGGCCACTGGCGGTGCCGCCGCCGGAGAGCGTTTCGGTGGATCCGCGCAAGGGCGAGAGATTGGTGCCTGTGCCGCTGCCCCATTTGAAGAGCATGCCTTCGGTTTTAGCCAGGGTCAGAATGGAGTCGAGCGAATCTTTTACCGAGTTGATGAAGCAGGCGGAGCATTGCGGCTTGCGATAACCGGTGACGCCGAATTCGACTTGCTGGGTCTGCTGGTTCCAGTGCCAGCTCTGGCCGTCGGAGTTGGGCTCGATGCGGTCGCATCCTACGTTGAACCAGACGGGCGAGTTGAACGCGGCGTACTGGCGGACAAGGATGTGAACCAGTTCGTCGTGGAAGGTGGCGCCGTCCTCGGGAGTACGGAAGTAGCCCTGGGCCATGCCCCAGTCGCGGATCGTCTCGGCGACTCGGGTTACGAGCTGGCGGACTCCGGTTTCACGCTGCGGGGTCCCAAGCTTGCCGTGGAGATATTTGCTGGCCACGATGTTGGTGGCGGTCATGGACCAATCCTTGGGCACTTCGACGTCCTTCTGCTCGAAGATTACGTTGCCCTGGGCGTCGGTGATCTGCGCGAGGCGGAGATCCCATTCGACTTCGTCGTAGGGAGAGACGCCGGGCTTGCTGAAGAAGCGACGGAAGCCGAGGCCCGGGGCCTTCTTTTTGGAGGGCGTCTGACCTGGGGTCGAGGTTGTGGAAAGGGATTGGTTCATGGTTTTGATTTCTGACATCTCGGGGCTCTCCTATTAGATTCTATGGTGTTGCGGCCGATTCGGGCGTCCGGTGGGCGGACGGGCGCGTCGGTTTGCAGCGGGGATTGCGGATTGTGTTGTAAAGAACGTTATTGAAAAGGTTCAGGGCAGCCGTTTTGGTCGGGTCGAGAGCCTTTTCTTTCGCCCCTTCGGGGCTGGTTTTGCGATTTTCAATTCCACCCACGGCTCGCGCCGTGGGCTGTACTCTTTCGCCGCTTCGCGGCTTTTACTGCTCCAATCGTTCGCGGACTTTATTGCTCAATCAAAAGACGGCTGGCCGCTCAAAAATCAGCTGGCCGCACCCTTCCTTCAGAAGCCCGAAGGGAACAGAGACGGGCAGCGAATGTCGGTCGGGGGCCGGGCGTCTTGATCTTCGTGCTGGGCCGCGCAGGCCTTCAATGGTGATGCGGGGGCGGGCGCCTGCACCCGGGTTTCGCTCGGAGCGAATTCCAGCGAAGAAGCAAAATGGGTGCCGATGCCGGTGGCAATTTCGGCGGATGAGGCGATCCATTGATTCAAGGCGCTGCAGATGCTGCGGCGCTGAGCGCGATCTTCGATTACTACGTAGCGAATGAAATAGCGTCCAGACTCGAGGCGGGCGCGCATGGGATTTTGCCAGGAGAGCATGCGGTCAAGGGTGAAAGCCATATCGTCATCTTCGAAGAACTTGGTGACCGCCAGCATGCGTTGGGATTCGGACGTTGGGGCAGCGGCCGAGCTTTGCTCCGCCGGACAGCCGATGGCGGCTGTCCCTACATTGATGATTTCTTCTGCTACTGCAAATACGCCGGGTTTGCTGGGGACGGAGAGGAGGCTGCGATGGGACTCGCAACGGAACCAGCGCGACCAGTGCAGGCGACGGTAGTCGAGAGGACGGTCGAAGCCGTGGCGCGCCAGAGATTCTGAGACGAGGCGGGTTAAGCTCTCCATTTTCGGGCTCCTGATGGCTGCTGGCGGCGAGCACGAGGAAGTTCTCCCGGTTCCGCTCCGCAGGTGTACATGTCTGACTCACAACGTTGTGTCGTTCCCGGGGGAGGGTCGGGAACGGCCACCGCGTTTCTACTCGACTCCACTTTCGGCTTCCAGCGTCGGCCGACCGAGAGCGCAGATCGTTCAAGCTGGAAGGGTTCGGCGCCGGGCTAACGGATCGGAAGCCCGGGCGCCTGAGCCTTTCCTGGCCTGCGAAGTTGTGACCGGTCACCTCTGGCCGGGCACCCCGCCGCAGGGCTTACGTTCGAAGAATCCCGGCCCATTCCCGTGGACCGAAATTCAGTGCTTGGGATTGCAAAGTTACTCCCGCTTATAGGGCCTGTCAAGAGAGAAACACCATATGTTGTATCCTCAGCAATGACGGCCCTGATGCGCGGGTAGGGCCAAGTTTTCCACACCGCGTTCACATCAGGCCTAGCTGACTAGTTACGCGAGCGGTGCGAACCGGCTGCGGAGATTTGCGGCGAGCACCCGCAGCTGGAGGTCGATCGCTGCGGCGGCGGCGAGGAAAATTGGCTGGTGCGAGCCGGTTGAGATCAAAGGCCTCGACGGGAGTGGGGGTAGATGTTTCCGGTCGCAGATCTGGCAACGAAAGTGTCGCGGTGTGCGAGGGCTCTGCCGGGAGTTGATCGCCGGCGTTCATGGTGACGTAGATGTCTTCGAATATCTGGCGAGGAGCGATGCTGAGAACTCCCTCGAAGGATTCGACGAGGTAGTCCCCCTTACGGCCGCAGTGCTGGCGACCGAGCGCATCGGTGAAGCTGAGATTGGAGTTGAGCTGTTTGGCTTTGATCAGAAATCGAGTGCGGTATGTCTTCCATTCATTTTCTGTCATGGTGCGGTTCCGGCTACGGCTCTCTTCTTTTAACTATTGAGTGCTGCTGCCGATTGTCTTTGGAACGCGGAGCAGCTTTTTGTTTCGTGAGGTGAAGAGAATGTACGGGCGAATGGGGCGCGGGTCAATTCAGTATTTTTGGTGCAATTGAGGAAAATGGTGGGCATGCATCAGCACGATTACTCATGGCTCGATGTGCGTTGAAACACACGAGATGAGGCGCGCCAGCGTGAGGGTTCTTAGCTTGCACCTGAAAAGCAAGTGAAATCTGGTACAGTGGGCGCCGGAATATCCACAGAGCGCGCACAGGAAATGCAGAAACAGTACTCAGTACTCAGTACTCAGTTCTCAGTTCTCAGTACTCAGTACTCAGGACCAGAACCAGGGATCAGGGATCAGGACTGATTGGAGGGTTATGCGGAGTTTTGGTTGCGGCTTCATTTTCTTCTTCGCGGGTTTGGCTGCGCTGGGACAAAGCTCAGGCAAAACCATTGCCCTGCGCTGCGGGAGTTTGTTCGACGGGCGCGGGGATTCGTTGCGGAAGAATGTTGTGGTGGTGATTGAGGGAGAGAAGATCAAAGAAATCTCTGGCAACGCTCCCATTGGGGCGGAATTGATTGATCTGTCGCACGAGACTTGTTTGCCCGGGTTGATCGACACGCACACGCATATTCTGCTGCAGGGGGACATCACTGCGGCGGACTATGACGAGCAATTGCTAAAGCAATCGCCGGAGTACCGGACGATTGTGGCCACGGTAAATGCGAGGCGGGCGCTGGATTATGGATTCACTTCCATTCGCGACCTGGAGACCGAGGGCGCTGGCTATGCCGATGCGGACGTGAAGAAGGCGATCAACAACGGAGTAATTCCTGGGCCGCGGATGCAGGTTGCGACTCGGGCTTTGGACGTAACTGGAGCTTATCCCTTGCTCGGGTATGCCCCGGATGTGACGGTGCCGCACGGAGTGCAGGTGGTCGATGGGGCAGATGCGGCGCGGCAGGCCGTGCGCGAGCAAATCAGTCATGGAGCGGACTGGATCAAGGTGTATAGCGATAGGTCGTACCGGGTGCGGGAAGATGGCGTGCTCGATGACATTCCAACCTTCACGCTGGATGAGTTGCGCGCGATTGTGGAGGAGGCCCATCGCGAGCGGCACAAGGTGGCGTCGCACGCGATGGCTCTCTATGGAGTTCACAATTCGGTGGACGCAGGCGTGGATTCGATTGAGCATGGCAACTACATTGCGGATGAAGATCTGAAAACTATGGCGGCTCACGGGACTTTTTATGTGCCAACGATTTTCGTTGGGGAGTATGTGGCGCAGGGCAGAGCGGCGGCCGGAGCCCCTGTCTGGGTGAAGATGATTGAGATTCATGAAGACACGTTTCGCCGTGCGATGAAGGCGGGAGTGAAGATCGCATTTGGTACCGATGCGGGCGGGTTCGATTGGAAGGTGAATCCGGCGAAGGAATTTTCTTCCATGGTGAAGTTCGGGATGACGCCGGCGCAAGCGATCCGGTCAGCGACTTCAATGGCGGCGGAGTTACTGGGCGAAAAAGAGTCCCTGGGGACGGTTGAAGCGGGGAAGTTGGCGGATATTGTGGCCGTGCCGGGCGATCCCATGAGCGACGTAACAATCATGGAGAAGGTGGATTTCGTGATGAAGGGTGGGGCGGTGGAGAGGAGAGCCCAGCCCAAATAGCGGAGTGGGCGGGTGATGATTCGTTCTCTGGATTTACAGGAACTACCCGAGGGCAGTTATCTCCTGTGCGGTCGAAATTAGATTCAGGAACAATTTCATACAGGAGATGACACCATGAGTAAAGATCCTGTTTGCGGCATGAATGTAGACGAGAATAATTCTCAATACCGGTCAGAGCACAACGGAAAACAGTACAGCTTCTGTTCAGAGCAGTGCAAGACTAAGTTCGATCAGCATCCGGAACAGTATTCCCGATCGGCGGCTTAGAAACAGCCGGAGATAAAATCGGCTTTATTACGAAGGCCCTTGCTTTTGGCGAGGGCCTTTTCACATTTTTATTTTGAGGTTTTTGTTCTGGACGCTCGCTTTGCGCGCGGGGAGGACGAGGCGTCGGCCTTACGAGGCGCTCGCGAGGTCTTTTTCGAGCTGAAGACTCGGGCGAAAATCCTGTCCACGTTTTTCAGCTGGCGTTGCAGGTCGAAGGCATATGCGATCTGCTTGCGGGGGACCCGGCCGGTGATCTCTTTGTCGGCAAGCACGAGGTCGTGGAAGTTCAGGCCTTCTTTCCAGGCGCGCATGGCATGAGCTTGCACCGATCGGTAAGCATCTTCGCGGCTGACTCCGTGCTCTACCAGGTCGAGAAGAAGCTGGCCGCTGAAGATCAGGCCGCGCGTGCTTTCCAGATTGGCGAGCATGCGCTCGGGATAGACGAACATCGTGTCAACGATGTTGGCGGTCTTGGTGAGCAGGTAGTCCGTCAAGGTGGTGGAGTCGGGGAGGATAACGCGCTCGACCGAAGAGTGGGAAATATCTCGCTCGTGCCATAGAGCGACGTTCTCGAATCCGGCCTGCGCGTTGCTGCGGACCACGCGCGCGAGGCCGCTGATCTGTTCCAGGGTCACCGGATTGCGCTTGTGCGGCATCGCGGACGAGCCCTTCTGTTTTTCGCTGAAAAACTCTTCCGCTTCGCGAACTTCGGTGCGCTGCAGGTGGCGGATGATTACCGCCAGGGTGGCGAGATAGTGGGCGTGGCGGTCGCGCTGGATCACCTGCGAACTGACCGCGGCAGCTTGCAATCCAAGGCGAGCGCAGATCTTTTCTTCCAGCTCGGGAGTGAGGTGGGCGAAGATGCCGACTGCGCCGGAGAACTTTCCGACGCGCATGTCCTCGGCAGCGGCTATGAAGCGGGCGATATTGC